>CAYUBU010000259.1:0-2860 GCA_964443105.1 uncultured Nitrospirota bacterium | reverse complement strand
ACTGGGCGCTGCTTTGACGGAAACGGCTGTTTTTTTCATAGAGCCGGTTGTGCTCTTCTTCAGAACCAGGGGTACTCTCAATTTTGTACCCGGAGCGACGCGGCTCGGATTGGAGATACCGCTAGCCAGGGCGATGCTGGTGTAAGATTTCGGGTTTCCGTAAAAATCATCGGCCACCCCGGAAAGGCTTTCCCCTTTCTTCATGGTGTAAGGGACCATAACCGGAATAACTAGACGTGTTCCTGCAGGCACCGCCTCGGGGCTGCGTAGTCCGTTGGCAGCCGTTAAAATGGGATAGAGTTTCGCGTTCCCCCACACTTTTTTTGCGATCATGCTCAGGCTTTCACCTTTGCCCAGAGTCACCATCCTCGAGTAGGGCAGCTTAATTTTCTGGCCGGGCCGAATGAGGCTCGGATCACTGATGCGGTTGTAAAGGGCAATCTCCCGGAAGTGTTCCCGGTCGCCGTAGAACTCTGCGGCAATAGACGTGAGTGACTCACCTTTACGGATGTTATGACTTGTTACTGCGGCGTTCAGTGCGGATGTGACCGTCAGGAGGACGAACAGGGTCACTGAAAATGCCATGTAATATCGGCGGTTCACTTACTGTCCTCCAGAAAATCAACGCTGATCCGGGCAGATTTGTCCCGCTTCAGGTCCAGTTCGAAGGTGCGGCTTCCCAGATGCGGGTTTTTCAGGACCAGCCTGTGCCTGCCAGATTCCACTTCGTAGGGCTCAGCTGAAGGCGTGAATCCCAGTTTCCGGCCGTCCAGAATGACCTCGGCCCACGGGTAAGCGACCACTGAAAGGGTTGCCTTCCCGACAGGAACGGGAGGGATGGGGTCACTGGGATCTCTTAACGGTCCGGTCAAAAACGCCAGCAGGAACAACGAAGCAAGGGCAAGAACAACGATGGACAGAAAGACAAATCGGCTCAGACGGCTGGGTTTGATCTCCATTTTCAGAGGCATAGTTGCCTCCGTCCGGCCGCTCTGTCCCGCTTCGGCCACCAGGCGTGAGACGCCTTCCGCTGTGGAGAGGGGTTTGCGCGGAAGGGTCTTACGCAATGCGTAGATCAGATCATCCATGGTCAGGTAGCGTTTGTGTGCCTTTTTTCTCAGGCATTTCATGATGACCCGGGACAACCGCCTCGAGATGCGTTTGTTCAGCCGCCTCGGACGTATGGGGCGTTTGCGCAGGATAGCGTGAGTCAGGGCGGCGTCGTTGGACGCCGTAAACGGTTTGGATCCCGTGACCGCTTCGTAAAGGACCACGCCGAGGCTGAAAATATCCGACGCGGGCCCCAGGTCCTCGCCCCGGATCTGCTCCGGGGACATATATGATGGGGTGCCGATGACCTGGCCGGTGGTAGTCAGGTCCGCCGATCCAGCCACGAAGACGATGCCGAAATCAGCCAACTTTACGTCCCCGCGTGCCGAGAGCATGATGTTGCCGGGTTTGACGTCCCTGTGAACGATCCCGCGTTCGTGAGCGTAGCTTAAGGCCCTGCAGATCTGGATGCCGATGAGGGCAGCCAGTTCGGAACCGATGGCGCCGTGCTGGTCTAGAACCTCCTTGAGCTCCAGGCCGTCCACGAACTCCATGGCGATGTAGGCTTTTTTGGATCTCTCCCAGAAATCGTGAACAGTGATGATGTTCGGATGGTCAAGTGAAGCGGCGGCTTTGGCCTCTAGCTTGAAACGTTCCGCAGCACGCAGGTCAGAGGTCGTCCGCTTAAGGTCAAGTTCCTTGATGGCAACGATCCTGTCGAGGGATTCCTGACGGGCCCGATAGACGACAGCCATACCGCCGCGTCCAACCTCCTCCAGGACAGTGTATTTACCTAGCTTGCGGCTCATGGACATAGAGTTAGCGTCAGCCGATGGAAGGGTCCGTCAGGCTGGGTTCGCCGTTGGGGTCCAGGAGAATGAACTGAAGAACCTGTTTTCCGATGGTGATCTTGTCACCGTGCTTGAGGATTTTCTTATCCACCGGTTGTCCATTGATCAGGGTGCCGTTGGTACTGTCCATGTCCCTGAGGTAGTATTCCTCTCCGATGGGTTGAATGGCAGCATGTTGACGAGACGCGTCCTGATCCTCTATGTGGATGTCGCACTCACCAGAGCGTCCGATGACGGTGCCGCTATCGTTGGGAAGGGAATACTGACTGCCGGCTTTTTCCCCTGTGAGGATGGCCAGATAGGCCTTTAAGGGGTGGGACTGCCTGCCGCTTCCCTGGCGGCGTGGCATGACATGGGTGGGCTGAAACTCGCCCTTGTCATCGATCTTCATAGGCTCCGGTCGCTTCCGTCAATTGGGGCAGGATGCCCGAAACAGGATCAGAATTGCGGAAAACCCTCCGGATTAGCTACCACAGTTGGGTAAAGAGGTCAAACCAGCACCGCCTGGCGGGAGCCGCCTGGCGGTGCTGGCTGTGGGTCACTTCTTTCTGAAAAGGATGGTAGTTTCACCCCAGGTCAGGGTCTCGCCGCCTTTCAATGTGCGCGTGCCCTTGACGGGCTGGTTGTTGACAAGGATGGTCTGGCCGCCAATGGCCATGGGGACCGTCATGCCTTCGTCAGACAGGACTTTTGTGAGAAGACGTGTCGCCTGGCTGGACCCCTCCACAAGGAGAACCGGTGCCTTGCCCATGTTGAAAGAGTTCAGGCGGCTTGCGGCGAAGAGCCCCGCCGGACCCAGGAGGCCGAAGATAAACAGTATGATGGACGATGTGCCTGTGACCCCGAAGAAAGAAGCCTGGGGGGACAGGTAACGGTTCTCCAGATACGATCCCGATGCTCCGGATCCGAGGTGAAGGGTCACCGGGACTACAGATTCCGCGGAACCGGGTGACCTGTAT
>CAYUBU010000258.1:0-6253 GCA_964443105.1 uncultured Nitrospirota bacterium | reverse complement strand
TGCCGCTGCCGCAGCAGAAGGTCTGCTCTCGAATGGCATTCTCGGGCATCTCATGAAACTGGTTGCACACATTGTTGATGATGTATCGCGGCTCTTCAAAGAGTCCCATTGCCCGGGCTGGGTTGCAGGAATCGTGGAAGGTGACATTGCGATGGTCGTTGCGCTTGGGGTCGAGTTTTAATTTGTTGTGCCGGATCAGGTCGGCTGTGAATTCGGTGATGTGGACCATCTTGGTCGACTTGGCATTGTCGAAACGGGTTCCCGTGATGGGCGAAACAGGAACTTCCAGAAAATCGGCGGGGCCGTTCATGGTGTCCATGTACTGGTGTATGACCCGCCACATATGGCCGCATTCGCCGCCCAGGATCCACTTGACCCCGAGCCGTTTGGCCTCGGCGTACATCTTGGCATTGAGCTTTTTCATGATGTCATTATTGCTAAAGAGGCCGAAGTTGCCCCCCTCCGAGGCATAGGTGCTCATGGTGAAGTCGAGACCGATATGCTTGAAGAGAAGCATGTACCCCATGAAAGTAAAAATCCCGGGATCGGCGAAAACGTCGGCGGAAGGGGTGATGAAGAGAATCTCGGCGCCTTTCTTGTTGAGGGGCACTTCAATCTGAATGCCGGTCACGTCCTCGATGTCTTCACAGAGGGACTCAATGCTGTCTTTGAAGGTATGAGGCTGGAGCCCCAGGTGGTTGCCTGTTCGGGTACAGTTGGAGGCGGGCTCAATAATCCAGTTGGTATTGACCCCGACGAGGTGGAGCAGTTCCCGGGCCATCATGGTCACTTCCGCCGTGTCGATTCCGTAGGGGCAGAAGACGGAACACCGGCGGCATTCGGTACACTGGTAGAAATAGTAGAACCATTCCTTCAGCACATCGGCGCTCAGTTTCCGGGCGCCGGCCACCCGGCCGAGGATCCTGCCGGCGGTGGTAAATTCCTTTCGATAGACGGAGCGCAAAAGCTCGGCCCGAAGGACAGGCATATTCTTGGGGTCCCCGGACCCGAGAAAAAAGTGACACTTGTCGGCGCAGGCGCCGCATCGCACGCAAATGTCCATGAAGACTTTCAGGGAGCGGTACTTGCCGAGCCTCTCTTTGAATCCTTCGTAGATGATCTTTTCCCAATTATCCGGAAGCTGCCAGTCGGCATCGGCGGGCGACCATTCCCGGGCATTCGGGAGCCCAAGAGCCTCCATGGACGGCGGCTTTCCGCTGTAACACCAGGTGCCGGGGCGGAAATCGACTGCGGTGTCTATCCAGTCGGCCTGGGGCGGATTGTGGTCAATTCGGGACAGTTCTTCGGGCTTCGGGGTCTTTGCCATGGTCTCTATTCCTTCTCTACGGGGAGGCCCGATGATTTCATGACCTCTCTAAAGTCGTCTTCGTACTCTTCGTAGGTATGGTGCTTGACCGGCGGGTTCCAGGGATTCACATGCCGCCACTCCCGGCTGTTGGTGGCCATGTTGCGGGTGGGGCTGAGGAATACACCGCCCATATGGACCAGCTTGCTGAAGGGAAAGTAGGCGAAAAGAACGGATATGAGAAAGAGGTGGACATAAAAGATGGCGCCAATCTCTCCTTCGGGCATTTTGGGACTCAAGGTGACCAGCCCCATGGTCAGGGTCTTGACGCCGGGCAGGTCGACTTTGATAAAGTAACGCATGAGAATGCCCGATATAGCGATCCCCAGTATGAGGAAGAGGGGGAAAAAATCGGCGGCCAGTGAAATATAACGAACCTGGGGCATGGAAATCCGCCGGAAGACGAGAAATGTCACGGCAAGCAGAATGATCAGATCGGTCATGAACAGCCGGGGAATACCGATCTGGAGCAGCCCGTCCAAACCCTCCATCCAGGGGACGAAAAAGGGGATGGGGTCGGAGAAGAACCGGAGGTGCCGGACCAGGATATAAAGAAAAGTCCAATGAAACGCCAACCCGGCCACCCAGAGAAACTTTTCCGAGCCGTAGGCCAGCTTCTTCCCGTCCCGGTAGTCGGCCTGGGTATTTCTGAAGAGGGAGCGGAAGAAGAGCACTTCCAGCGCCATTCGACCGATCACGCCGGCTTTGTTGGATGGACTTTCGAGGTTGTCGGCCTTGATCCAGGGAAGTGATTTCTGCTGTCCGCAGGTGGTGGCAATGGGATAGGGAACCGGCGAGCGAGCCCAGCCAATGACGCGGAAGGCCATGCCGCTCAGAAAGACCACCAGCGCGGCATAGGGGATCCAAAAGCCGAACAGGGGATCAAGGTTTGCACCCTGGACGCCCACAATGGCAAACAATACCAGAATGATCACTGCAAGGAAGGGTAACAGGACTTTCATTACGTGACCTCACTTTATGGACTGTGACTTCTTGTGACCTTGCTCAGAAGACAGACACCCGATGACCCTCGCGCCTTAGGGCATGCGATTGGCTCTTTCCAACAGCTTGTAGGTTTGCCTCTTCAGCTCATCCGTTCGGAGTTCGAACAGCTGCTCACGGCATTTGACGTAGATGTCAAAGGTAAGTAACGCAAGTGCATCAACTTCCGATTCAAACTGCACAAGCTCATCGGCCAGCCCCTGTTCCGTGATCTGGGTCTCGAGCCCTTCGCGAATGGCCTGTTTGAGAGAAAAGACAAAGGAGATGGCGTCGGAAGGGGAAAACTCCTGAACCGCCCTGATTCTGACGATGTTGTCCAGAGCGGCTTTGACTCGCTCCTTGTCGAAGCCGTCTAGAAGCTGATCGAAGATGGTTTCGATTTCCGCATGAATGGTCGCTCCCGTCGGGTTGGTAAAGCGCCCCTTTTTCTCGAAAAATTTGATGGCATCGGCAGGATAAGTCTGCAGAATCAACTGAAACCATCGTTCCAGCGTGCCGGTTTTATGCTGAGCGAGAAGACTTTTGATTGTCATTGCCACATTGCTGATTAGTTAATTCGGCCCGAAATGTGCGGATATGAACATATAATGGGTTGCTAATATATCCGCCAGGGAAGGGCTTGTCAAGGGGTTTTTCAGGGAAAAACAAAAAAAATAGAACAATGTTTGAGAGGTGCAGATAAACCACATCTCTCATGCCACTTCAGTCGATGACATCTGAAGGTGAGATCCTTTTGCATCCAATTGATAAAAAAACATTTTTTGATTATTGCGCCTTCTATACCTGCGGCAGAACATCGTGCTTGAGCCGGATCTCGCCGAGCCCCTTGACTGCCGGAATGTCCAATTAGATGTTTCCATAGTCGCAAGATTCTGACTTAAACTGGCGGCCGCGCTCCAGCGGGTGAGCGGCGATTCCAATCGTGCAATTACCCTGGTTTCAGCCTTTACGATCTTTAATGGATGGCGTCGAATCTCCACCATAACGTCAAAATTTCCACGGCACAACCAAGGAGAAGTTCGGCATAAACAACAAAACCGTCCGACTGTCACTGACCTCATACCCGCTCCATAATATATTTTGACGCCGACATGGCAGCGACGCACCCCTCGCCCATGGAGGAGATGATCTGGGCGTCTTCCCGAATCGCGTTTCCGCAGGCAAATATCCCCGGGACCGATGTCTCCATCTCAAGATTAACTTTGATGAAGCCGGCTTCATCCTTCTCTGCTCGGACAAAGGCCGTATTCGGCACGTAACCGACATAGACGAAAAGGGCGTCCAAGTCAAGGGTCAGGGTCCGGCCATTTCTCATGTCTCTCAGCTTGGCGCCGGAAATGCGCTTATCCCCATGGATGGCTTCCACCACCGACTCGGGGACTATTTTTATCCTGTCCGATTCTCCGATTCGCTGCTGCAGGATCTTCTCGCCCCGGAACTGAGCCCGGCGATGGATGAGAAGGACCTCAGAGGCGATTTCCCCGAGATAGAGGGCACCGAGAAGTGCCGACTCGCCGCCGCCCACCACGGCAACTCTTTTCCCTTCGTAACCGAGTCCGGCGCATTGGGCGCAGTAATGAACCCCCTTTCGGGAGAGTCCCCTCTCCCCGGGCACCCCCAGCAGTCTCGGCTGCCCCCCGGCGGCAATGATCACGCTCTTTGCCAGATAGACTCCCTGGCTGCCGGTGACGCGAATGAGATGGCCCTGAGGTTCAATGGCGCCCACTTCCTCCGGCTCGATAACATCGACCCCAAGCCCCTTCAGGTGTTTTTCCAGCCGGGTACTCAAATCCCACCCGTCCAGCTCGGGGAACCCGGGGAAGTTTTCAATCCGGTCCGCCACCGCCGGCTGTCCCCCGAGAATCGCTTTTTCCAGGATCACTGTCTTCAGCAGGTAACGGGCGGCGTAGACTCCGGCGGTCATCCCGGCCACACCGCCCCCGACAATCACCGTATCGTAGAGGATGGACACGACACTGCTCCTTTGAGCCTTCGACTCAGCGGCCCTATGCGTACAACGGGGTGCCAGGCAGGCCTGCCTGGCACCCTTACTGTCCCATACTTACGAACAGAACCACCAAGGCAGGTGCTTTCATTTCCAATCCGAGGTCCGCCGCTGCAGATGTCTTCTGCCCACTCCCGGCAGAGCGGCCGATTGGGGAACTGGAGGCTCAGATCCCGGGAGAACAGATCGGTCCCTGACACCATCAGCTTGGCAATCGGGCTGCAAGCGCAGGTTTCAGCGGGACAGCGGTTTCACCGTTCCGTCCATTTCAGCTTGGTCCGCAGGATATCAAAATAGTTCTTGCCGGGCACCGAGATGAGCTTGATCGTATGTTCCGCCTTGGTAATGCGAATCACATCGTTGCCCATGAGCGAGAATCCGACCTGGCCGTCGAGGGTCAGATGTACCTGGGTATCGAGAGAGAGCAGGGAGATCTCGATGCAACTGGAGTCCATGACAACCACGGGACGATTGGCCAGGACGTGGGGGCAGATGGGCGTGAGGATGATGGAGTGCATATTGGGATGGACGATGGGGCCCCCGGCCGCCAGATTATAGGCCGTGGAACCGGTGGGGGTCGACACGATCAACCCGTCGGCCTTGAAGTTGGCCACCAGTTTCCCGTCGATATAGGCAGCCATATCGATGATTTTCGCCAAAGCACTCTTGTTGACAACAATGTCGTTTAACACGGTGTAGGCCGAGATCTGTTCGCCGTGACGAATAACGGCGGCGTTGAGCATGAGCCGCTCGTCATAGTCGCACTGACCTTCTATGACCTTGTCGAGGGTGGGATAGAGTTCGTCCAGGGTCACTTCCGTAAGAAAACCAAGGCTGCCGAGGTTGACGCCGAAGATGGGAACGTCTCTTGAGCCGATGAGGCGAGCCACGCCCAAAAGGGTACCATCGCCTCCGAGGACGACGATGAGGTCTACGAGGTCGGGAATGTCGGACTTGAGGAAGGCATTCGGCTCACCGATGACAGCGGCCGTGTCTTTGTCCAGGAAGGCTTCTATCTTTTTCTCTTTGAGATAGGACAGAAGCTCACTGACGATCTCTCCGGCCTCGAATCTCGGCTTTGCAATCACTCCGATTTTCATCATCGGGTTCCGATTAGCCGGGGTATTTGTCGGTTATGTATTCTTTCAGGTAGTGGTTTTCAGCCCGCAGGTCGGTCACCTGCGCCCGGACCACATCGCGGATGGAGAGAACCCCCACGAGTTTCCCATTGTCCACGACGGGAAGATGGCGGATGCGATTCTTGATCATGATGTTCATAACGTAGCACAAATCGTCTTTGGGTTCCACAACAATGAGGTTTCCTGACATGACCTCATGGACCTTGATATCCTTGAAGAGCCGCTTGCTGCTTTCCGTGGCGGAGCCATAGCCGATAGAACGCCAGCACTTGATGACGTCCCGCTCCGACAGGAGTCCCGTCGGCTTACCTTCCTTGGTTGCGATGAGGGCGCCGATTTCGTGTTCCGCCATCTGCTCAACGGCGTCGGCAACGCTTTTCTCGTAATCGATGGAGTGAATGATGTTCGGCTTGTCTTTGATGATGTCTTTTACCAGCATAGAGCACCTTCTTCCAATTTGAGTCGGTTATCCCAATTTCGCCATAGTGACAATCCGTTTCATATCAGAATTCCGGAGAAGTGTCAAGAATCCATAATGGGGGTTCACAGATTAATTAGTTTCCATCCGGAAATGCCCCTTTTGCGCAATCTCTGCGTCGATCTGCGGAATTACTTGTGCGAAGTACTCGAGTACGTCTCCGCGTAATTCCTTGATCTCCTTGACCTTTCACAAAATTGGCAGTTTCCGAATTGGAAACAATTTATTGTAACCATCCGGAGGTGAAGCGTTTCCGGATGGAC
>CAYUBU010000257.1:0-4869 GCA_964443105.1 uncultured Nitrospirota bacterium | reverse complement strand
CCAGTACTGGAAAGACACCTATCGCCAGAGCCCCCCTCCCCGTCAATTTATATCGGACTCCCGAGATTTCGGGCTCCAATCAGGCTGCACTTTCGGGATGACCGATCTCAGCGGGCGCGAAGGGAGCATATTCTCCTTCGCAGGATCAAGCATTGAATACCACCCCCGCACAGAGGCCATCATCAAACATGTGGTCCCTCATTTTAACCAAGCGCTGGTCCGCATATTTTCAACAAAGACCGGGCGAAAAACAGCGGAATTGACGCCCAGGGAGCAAGAAATCCTCAGATGGATCAAAGAGGGCAAAAGCTCCTGGGATATCTCCATGATTGTCGGCATCAGCGCCCGAACGGTTAATTACCACGTTAACAACGTCAAGCGGAAACTGGATGCCGTAAGCCGGGCGCAGGCAGTGGCCATCGGTGTCGAACAGGGGCTGCTCGACCATTGATAAACCACTGCAACACTTTGGGTCTCTTTGTGGCGCTGATTTTCTCGAATTTTCTCCAATCGAGTATTGTGGCCACCGCTTCAACGCCATCGGGCATCATGACCGGCTCACCGACCAATTCAAAAGGGAAACCTCGAGCCCGGTTGAGTCGGTAAATATTCTTCTCCATCACCGAGTAGAGGTAGCGAATACCGTTGGCGAGGCACCACTGGTAACCGCCCTTGTACAACAATAAGGCCAGGCTGCTGACGCCGAAATTACCGGCGATGGTGTCGGTCCGCGCTTCCGGTGCCACACAGAGTCGTGATATCTCAACCGTATCCTGTTCCTTCCGTATCTGGTGGCTTGGATCGACCATCATGGAGAACTCCTTTTCGAGCATGAAAGGGACTTCCGGTTTAATCAGCCTCATACTGGCAAGAAGCTGTCCTTCTTGATCGAAAACCCCGAAACAGACTGCATGATCGTCGTATTCATCGATTTCAAGGTAACTTTCGTTCTGGGGCACCCATCCCAATTCCTGGCAGAAGATTCGGTATCTGAGTTGGTGGTTCAGGATCTTCTCGTGACCCCGGTCCAATTTCTTAACGAGCAACTCCCCTTCCCGGATCAGTTCCGAAGTGTCCCGGCCTCCTCCTATTCCGCCGACTCTTCTACCGCTCCTATCCTGTGCGATAAGCTCCATACCACTCCTCCTGGAAATTGTCACCATTCCGTCCTGGAATGTCTATTACTATGAACCAAAAATCCGCAAAGCACACCTGTCACTAATGACAGGTGTGCCCGGTTCAGGAATTTGGTACATTGCTACAATTTGTGATAATGGGAGGAGTTTCGTCAGCGTTGATGGCGTGGAACGGCCCCACATGACCTGACCGGTTAAAACATTGATAAGGTGCAGTTTTTTGCGCCTCCTTGGCAACGGCCAGCAGCGGGACGTTTGCCAGAGGTTCCGTTCCTGCACGGGGGCCGACTAGGGGGTGCTCTGTCCCCGATCAAGGGATTGATCCCTGGGGGTCGATCTGGACGGGGTTAGCCGGGCAGCCGCTTAGTGCGCTTTCGCCGGTGAGGAGAGAAGATCTACAATCCCGGGATGCAGGGGAGATTGGGCTTGAGACAGCAGCCGGCGATCAGGAGGAGGTTTAGAATCAACAGCAACCGAACATAGACCATGATAATTACTCCTTTTTTTCGCGCCCCTTAAGCCCCGGCTTCCCCAGGCGTGCTTGCAGTTCGCCGAAGATTCGATCCGCCGGCGTGCCGTGATAGGCCAGCAGCACCAGGGTATGAAACCAGAGGTCGGCGATTTCGTGGACCAGGGCGTCCTCCCGGCCCGACTTGGACGCCAGAAGCACCTCCGCGGCCTCTTCGCCGATCTTTTTGAGAATAGCGTCTTCACCCTCCTTGAATAGACGGGCACTATAAGAGTCCCCGGGGAGCGCCGCTTTTCTCTCTAACAGGATATCATAGATCTGCTGCAGAACGCCGGATTTATCCATGCCGGAATTATCCATGAAGAAAGACCTTACAGGCGGACCGGAATGCCCCGGGATTGTAGGTAGGCCTTGACCTGGCCCACCGTGTATTCTCGATAATGGAAGATGGAGGCGGCCAGCACGGCGTCGGCTTTTCCCAGGGCGACACCGTCGTAGAGATGCTCCAGGGTGCCGACCCCGCCGGAGGCGATCAAAGGCACCTCGGTCCGTTCCGCGATGGCCCGGTCCAGATCGTTGTCGTATCCCTCCCGGGTCCCGTCACGGTCCATGCTGGTCACCAGGAGTTCCCCGGCGCCGAGACGGACCATATTCTCCGCCCATTCCAGGGCGTCAAGACCGGTCGGTTTCCTGCCGCCATGGGTGTATATCTCCCACTTCAAGGGCGACGTTTGTGTTCGCTTGGCATCGATGGCCACAACGATGCACTGGCTGCCGAACCGTTCGGACGCTTGCCGGATGAATTCGGGACGGTGGACTGCGGCCGTATTGATGGACACCTTGTCGGCCCCGGCATTGAGCAGTTCCCGGATCTGTTCCAGGGTGCCGATGCCGCCGCCCACGGTGAGGGGCATGAAGACCTCCTCGGCGGTACGGCGGACCACGTCCAGGATGATCCCCCGCTTTTCGTGGGACGCGGTGATGTCGAGAAAGCAGAGTTCGTCGGCGCCCTGGCGGTCGTAAAGCCGGGCCACTTCCACAGGATCGCCGGCGTCCCGCAACCCCGTGAATTGGACCCCTTTGACCACCCGCCCTTCCTTCACATCGAGGCAGGGGATGATCCGTTTGGCTAACATGAATCGCCTCCTCTCTTGGTGAGGGCGATGGCCTCCTTCAAATTCAGGGCTCCCGTATAGATCGCCCGGCCGGTGATGGCTCCCGCAATGCCTGCCGACTCAACGGCCAGCAGGGCTTCGATGTCTTTCAGGCCGGCGATGCCGCCGGAGGCGATCACCGGGAGATCCACCGTTTCAGCCAGGGATTTCGTGCTTTCGATGTTCGGCCCCGTTTCCATGCCGTCCCGCTGGATATCGGTGAAAATGATGGCCGCAACCCCCGCGGCTTCCATCTCTTTCGCCAGTTCCGTCGCCAGCCGGGAAGAGGTGTCGGTCCAGCCCCGGACTGCCACATAGCCCCCTTTGGCGTCGATGCCGGCCACAATCTTGCCGGGATAGGCCTTGCAGACTTGAGCGATAAACTCGGGGTCTTCCGCGGCCCGGGTGCCGATCACTACCCGGTCGACGCCGGCATTGAGGTACGATTTGATGGTCTCCGCCGTCCGGATGCCGCCGCCTACTTCCACGGGGATGGTGAGGGCCTTAACGATCTGCTGGATCAGCTCGAGGTTCTTCGGGCGCCCTTCCACGGCTCCGTCGAGATCGACGACATGGAGCAGCTCAGCCCCCTGGCTCTCCCAGTGGCGGGCCATCTCCACGGGGGTATCGGAGTAGACGGTCTCCTGATTCATGTCTCCCTGGACCAGGCGGACGCAGCGCCCTTCTTTTAAATCAATGGCTGGTATGACGATCATGTGGCATCCTTTCTCAGCTGGTGGACGGTGGTGATGATGGCGTCGGCAACCTGGGGAATATGATGCTCTTCCGTGGCGCGGCCCAGGGAGATCCGCAGGGTCGTCGCGGCCTGTCTGTTACCGATCCCCATGGCGGTCAGCACGTGGGAGGGGCGCACGCGTTCGGTGGTGCAGGCCGCCGAAGCCGAAAGAAAAATGCCCTCTCCATCGAGTCGAACCAGCAGCTCGGCCGCGCTGATGCCCGCGACGGAGACGTTGAGCGTCCCCGGGAGCCGCTCCGTGGGGTGACCGTTCAGGGTGACGCCGTCGAGCCCCTCGGTCAAACGTTTGTACAGCCCGTCTCTGAGCTTTCTCAGAGAATCGCCTTCCGTCTCCATCCGGGTCTCCGCGATCATCAGGGCCCGAGCGAGGCCGGCCACGGCGGGGATGTTCTCCGTTCCCGACCGCCGGTGCTTTTCCTGGCCGCCGCCGACCAGAAGGGGATCGAGGGGTGTGCCGGCCCGGGCATAGAGGAACCCGATCCCTTTGGGGCCGTAGATCTTGTGGGAGGCGCAGGTGAGCAGATCGACATGGAGACGATTCACATCCACCGGAATCTTTCCCACGGTCTGGGCGGCATCGGTATGAAAAAGGACGCCCCGTTCCCCGGCGATCCGCCCGATTTCGGCCACCGGTTCGATGGTGCCGACTTCGTTATTGGCGTGCATCACCGAAATCAGAATCGTATCGCCCCGAATGTCCCGGGAAACATCGTCGGGGTTCACTAAGCCCCGTTCATCCACCGGCAGCCGGCCGATCTCAAACCCCTCTTTTTCAAGCTGCTCGCAGGACTCGAGGATGGCGTGGTGCTCCACGGAGGAGACCAGAATATGTTTGCCCCGGTCACGATTGGCCCGGGCGGCGCCGATCACGGCCAGGTTGTCGGCTTCGGTGCCGCCGGCGGTAAAGATGATCTCGTCGGGATCGGCCCCCACGAACCGGGCAATGGCCCCACGGTTTGTCGCCAAGGCTTCCGCGGCCTCCCGTCCTAAACGGTGACCGCTGGAGGGATTGGCCCAGTATCTTTCCGCCGTGTCCGCCATGACCGCGATGACCTCGGGATCCACAGGGGTCGTGGCATTGTAGTCGAGATAGATCTCTTCCATTCGAAGACTCTCACGCAATTTCAAGCGGCAAATATAGCACAAGGCATCTTGGCGGGGAAACACAAAAAGGTCGGGTGCTTTGAGCTGAACGCCGGCCGGCTTTTTTCTTGACATCATTTTGCAGGGCTGATATTTTGTGATTTGCATTTATTTATCGATAGTTAACCCGGATATTAACCCCTTTCTCAACCGTCTGGAGCGTCTTTTTACCGGACCCTTTATGGATTACAAGGAAAGCCTCAATCTCCC
>CAYUBU010000256.1:0-3746 GCA_964443105.1 uncultured Nitrospirota bacterium | reverse complement strand
CCTCTTCCGGACAGTGCCCCGGGTCTGGATCACATATTCGGTGCGCAGATCGTGGGCGAGCTGGTGGCTCTCGGCATCCACATCGGGGCTGAAGACCACCTGGGAAATACCGGTTCGATCCCGAAGATCGATGAAGATGAGCCCCCCGTGGTCCCGCCGTTTCTGTACCCAGCCGCAGAGCACCACCGACGATTCGGCGTCGGCGGCCCGCAGGTCGCCGCACTCTTTGTTTCGCTTGAAAGGTTTCATGAGGGATCCTGTGTGAGCCTGCATATTGCGTGAGTAAATCTATAGCGAGGCCGGATAAGCTGCCATAGGCGGCGTTGTTGAGAATTTCCTGACTTCGAAATATTCCAATATGTCTTCAGCCAGAAAATTCTCTGCGCCTTGCCTCTGTTGCTTCTACGACCTCTCATCACGATCACTCACGCAATCTCCGGGCTAGCCGTTCGGTCATTTCCGCGACGAAGACGTCGAGGGCGATCTTCACCTGCTCCTTCTTCTCCATATCTTTCACGAGAATCACCCCTTCGCTGAGTTCGTCTTCCCCCAGGATGCCGACGAAGCCAGCCCCCAGTTTGCCCGCATGCCGCAGCTGGCTCTTGAGGCTGTTTCCCAGGTAACTCGTCTCCGCGGCCACACCGGCAGAGCGAAGCTTATAAAGGAGCAGGGCCACCCGTTTCATGGCGGCTTCTCCCAGGGGTGCCAGATAGAGCGGTTTTCGGCCCCCCAGATCGTCCCGTTCCGGGAGGAGCGCCGCCAGTCGTTCCATGCCGATGGCGAAGCCGATCCCCGCCGTGGGGGGGCCGCCCAGTTCTTCCACCAGCCCGTCGTAACGTCCGCCGGCGGCCACGGCATTCTGGGCCCCCAGGCTTTCGGTGACCATTTCAAAAGCCGTGCGGGTATAGTAGTCGAGTCCCCGGACCAGCCGCTCGTTCACCTCGTAGGGGACGGCCAGTTCATCCAGGGGCTTCTTGACCGCCTCGAAGTGATCCATACATTCCCGGCAGAGGGAGGCCAGCACCGTCGGCGCGTTCTGCGTCGCCGCCTTGCAGGCGCTGCTCTTGCAGTCCAGCACCCGGAGGGGATTGAGCCGGGAGCGGCGCCTGCAGTTTTCGCAGAGACTCTCCTGCTGGGTCGCCAGAAAATCGGTGAGCGCCTGGCGGTAGGTCGGACGACACGCCTTACATCCCAGGGAGTTGATCTGGAGTACCGTATCCTTGATCCCCAACCGCTGAAAGAGCAGATGCAGCATGGCCAGGACTTCCGCGTCGGTTAAGGGGTTGTCGGTGCCGAGCACCTCCGCCCCGATCTGGTAGAATTGCCGGTACCGCCCTTTTTGCGGCCGCTCATGGCGGAACATGGGGCCCATATAATAGAGCTTGTTCACGCTCGTCGGCGCGAGCCGGTTATGCTCGATGCACGAACGAACCACGCCGGCCGTTCCCTCGGGCCGCAGAGAGATACTCCCCCCTTTACTGTCCTCGAAAGTGTACATCTCCTTTTCGACGATGTCCGTCGCTTCGCCGATACTCCGGGCAAAGAGGTCGGTATATTCGAAAATGGGGATCCGGATTTCTGAAAATCCATGTTCTTCGAGGGTTTTCCTCGATTCGGACTCGATGAATCTCCACCGGACCATCTCCTCCGGCAGGATATCTTTGACCCCCTTGACCGCACGGATTTTCACGCTTATTGCTCTCCTGTAAAATTTCCACAATATACCGATCAGGCCATAAGATGTCAATAAAAAAGGGCTTTTACGCCATTTTTTGTTTGACAACCTACCTGTTTCTTGCTAATTTCCATAATTACTCCGCGAGCGGGAATAGCTCAGTGGTAGAGCATCGCCTTGCCAAGGCGAGGGTCGCGGGTTCAAATCCCGTTTCCCGCTCCATTTTGCACTCAATCAGAATTGGGCCTGAGGAAACCTGTGCTAAATGGTGTGTTCCGATACCCGATTCTATTTTTGTTTTGAAGGTCCGGCGGCGTAGCCAAGTGGTAAGGCAGAGGTCTGCAAAACCTTTATGCACCGGTTCGAATCCGGTCGCCGCCTCCAAATTTGTTCTGTTTCGCTTTTCGGCCCGCCAACGCTGCCGGCTGCCCCGAACGGTTCACTTGCCGTCATGCACCGGTATACGATTGACAGAATATGCAGAAACCGAATCCATCTTTTTCTGCCTTCACCGACGATCTCCTCTGCAATTCCTTGCCCGGGTGGTGGAACTGGTAGACACAAGGGACTTAAAATCCCTTGGAGCTTGCTCCGTGCCGGTTCGATTCCGGCCCCGGGCACCAAAGATTTCAATGGGTTACGGGTTTTGCTATACATCCACATTTTGCACGAAACCCCAAATTGTAACCATTTTGTAACCATTTTTTTTGAGTACTATCCCATTCTTAACCAATTTTTTATGGGAACTTTGCGTCGTGATTCATGTCCTACTGGACACAAGTATTTATCGGCAGGATCCGAGCAGGAAGAAAGTTGTATTTCAAGCAATAACTAAACTTGGAGAATCTTGTGGGGACGTCCATAAAATCATAAAATTGTAATCACACAGAAGAGAGAAACTTATAATTTTATGGACGTCCCTCTTAGTTTCTGCCTGATATACTTGTGAAAGCAAATTCCTATTATTTGCGAAAAGCAAACCTACGGGGTCTACACCATTGGAGGAAGATAGCCATGACCATAAAAACCGGCTACAAAGCACTGGTCGCCCAGGCCGAAGCCCAAGTCGAAACCATCTCCGTGGCCGAGGCGATGAAAATCGCCGATGCGGAAGAGGTCGTCTTCGTCGACCTGCGGGACATCCGCGAACTCTGGCGCGAAGGGAAGATCACCGGCGCCAAGCATGTGCCCCGGGGTATGCTCGAATTCTGGATCGACCCGGAAAGCCCCTACCACAAACCGCTGTTCACCGAAGACAAGCGCTTTGTCTTCTACTGCAACCTCGGCTGGCGCTCGGCCCTGGCGGCGCAGATGGCCCAGGTCATGGGACTGGAGAAGGTCTGCCACATCGGAGGCGGCTTCGACGCCTGGGTTCAGGCTGGCGGCCCGAGCGAAGAGGTGCATAAGAAGTAAAAAATATCATCAAACCTAAGGGGGCAGGCTTTTGCCCCTCCTGTCATGCAAAAATGGTGATTGAGTTTGGGGAACGCCTTGGTGAGTCCATTCTCTACCCGGTCCCGCATCGACAGGATGTCTTCACCATCTCGATAGTGCTCCGTGTCTACCTCAAGTATGGCTGTCGGCTTCTGGTACGTCTTTGCCGGTCGGCCTCAGGGAAGGGAAACCTTGACAGGACACTTGGAATCTGGTCATGGTACGATGCCTTCCGTTGCTAGATTGAATTGCTAGAAGTACTAGACTAGACCACTAGAGTGGGGAAGGCGGCCCCGTCTCTTCGGAGATGGGGCTTTTTTGTTTAGAGAAGAAGAACGCTCGTCCCATTCGGCGTCTCACTTTGTAGGACAAACACCTAGCAAAAATCAGACAAACACCGAGAGACAGATCCTTGAAGTGGTGGCATAGTGAAGCCAGAGGAGGGGATATCTTCAACAAATAATAGAATCCCCGAAAACCAGACTTCCCGAAAAGCTACACCGCCCGTGAGGACGGGTCGGAAAGCTGCGGGTCTCTAAAAATATCCCCTCCTCTGGCTTCACTATGCCACCACTTCAAGGATCTGTCTCTCGGTGTTTGTCTGATTTTTGCTAGGTGTTTGTCCTACAAAGTGAGA
>CAYUBU010000255.1:0-6879 GCA_964443105.1 uncultured Nitrospirota bacterium | reverse complement strand
AGCAAGGGTCGTCCCCGGGGCCACCTCTTTCTGCTCGCCGTTCACGTAGATGGTCATTCAAACCCCTCTCGTTAGACGTAAAGATCTTCGTCCTGGCCATCCTTCCAGTGGAGCAGATTCTCGATCCGACTGCGCCGGGACGGGTCCATGGAGCGGAGCAGATGGCCGATGTGCGCCTCGATCTGATCCCTGGTGTCCGGCGCCGCATGGCGCCGCATGTACTCCATGAGGGAAAGGAGGGCGTTGGTGTCGCAGGTGGTTCCCAATTCCCCGCTTTCCGCCGCTGCCCGGAACACTTCTCCCGTCCGGCCTGAACGGTAACAGGCTGTGCAGAGACTGGGAGTCAGACCGGCAGCCATCACCGCCCCGATGGTCTCGTCCAGGGTCCGCTGGTCACTCAAAGAGAACTGGGAGGTAGTCGGGAGGCGATCCTTCTCTCCGGTGTAACCGCCAATGTCCGTCCGTGACCCGGCACTGATCTGAGACGCCCCGCACCGGACTACCTCATCCCGCAAAGCCGCACTCTCCCGGGTCGACACCACGACCCCGGCGTAGGGGATCGCAAGTCGCAGGACCGCCACAATCGTCTTGAAGGCGTCATCGGAAACAGGAGAGGGAACCTTCGATAAGGCCGCACCCTGAGCCGGCTGGAGCCGGGGAACGGAAACCGTATGGGGTCCCACGCCAAATTCCTCCTCCAGGGCCCGGGCATGGGCGATCAGGGAGAGCACCTCAAAACGATGATCATAAAGCCCGAAAAGGGCCCCCATACCCACATCGTCAAAGCCTGCTGCCATGGCCCGGTGCATCACGGAAAGACGCCACTCAAAGTTCCTTTTTGGCCCACTGGGGTGCATCCGGGCATAGGTCGCCCGGTGGTAGGTTTCCTGAAAACACTGGTAAACCCCTGCGCCGGCGCCTTTGAGTTCCGAGAAGGCCTCCATGGCCATGGGCGCCGCGTTGACATGGACGATCCGGATTCTCGTCTCATCGTAGATCCCGTGAATGGCCTCCATGAGATAAGGGAGGGACGACGAAACCCGGTCTTCACCGGCCACCAGAAGAAGGCGGCGATAACCGCGATCAAAGAGGCAGGCCGCCTCACGAACGATTTGAGGCACAGACAATGTCTGCCTTTCGGCCTCATCATTGTCCTGCCGGAATCCGCAGTAAAGACAGTTGTTCGCACAGCGGTTGGAAATATAGAGCGGCGCAAACAGAACAATCCGTTTGCCGAAGACCTGCTCCTTGACGGCCCCCGCCGCACTGTAGACTTCCTCCAGCAGCCGGGGATCGGTCAGGTTTAAAAGGGCCGCCGCATCGCCTAGATCAAGCCTCCGGCCCCTTTGTACGTCATGGAGCAAACACCGCACCTCTTCAGCGCCGAAAGAACTCTCCCGCATCAGCCTCTCAATGTCATCCTCCCGGACTGCCGCTTTTGTACCGGTCCGTGTCATGGGCTACTTCCTTCCTCGCCGATTAGTATCCTCAGCACCAGATTGGCCTGGTGGTGGGCGGTCACCCCCACTCTCGGCGACATCAGCCCCACACCCGGCGCCGCAGCCGTGACCCCGTCTCCCACCACAAAACCCCGGGCCCCGAAACGGGAAATACCGATCAATTCAGAAGCGCCGAATCCCGCCAGTCCCGATGCCGCAACCACAAAGCATCGGGGCATACGCTCCGCCGCTTCATTGACGAGCATGGCCTTGGCTTCAGGAGAGTCGAAGGCTTCCACCAGCACCGCGGCACCCTCAAAAACAGAAGCCAGGTTATCACCGTCGAGCCTTACGCAGCGGCCCGCGACTTGGGCATAAGGGTTGATCCGCCGAAGGTTTGCCGTCAAAGCGGAAACCTTGCTCATTCCGATCTGGTCGGCAAAATACTGCTGCCGGTTCAGATTGGACGGTTCCACCACATCATAATCGGCCAGAATCAGGGTCCCGACGCCAAGCCGGGCCAGAGCTACGGCAACGCTGGAGCCGAGTCCACCGAGCCCGGCAATCCCGACAACCGCAACCTTGAGCCTGCGATGAACGCCCGGCGTATGTCGGGCCGTCATCAAAACCTCCAGTTCGCCACGGCTCGGTATCTCGCCCCGCCTGATCAGAACGACTTCGTCGCCGGTTGCCAGGGGGGCGTCAGATAACACAGGAAATCCGTTGACAATGAGGACGTCGGCCTTGGGCTTTACCTGCTGCCGCACCTCAAAGAGGCTTACGGCGTCCCGGAATTCATGGAACCGCTCATTGACCTTGATTCTCATCAAACTACCGTCATGTAGGAAAGAACTGACAACTCTTCCGTGCCTGGCGCCTGACGGAGGATAAGAGGGATTTGGAGGAAGTGGCAGGATTACTGTCGGATAACGCACCATGCTCCAAACCGTTCCCTCCGCTGGCTTTACCCAGATCAGGTTCAAGGGGTCTCCCGCTTTACGGGACTCTCAGTTACGATAACTCCCCCACGGTTTGTGGTGAGCACTATAGCAGACCCCTTTTTCACTGTCAATCGGGGACAGGGGGGATGACGGCCGCTCTTCGCACCGACCGCCGGTCCCCCGCCGGGAGACCTCAAAGGACGGAAAAGAAAGAAGAAACAAGTGTTGTCAATATGACTTTCCTATTATAAACTGTATATATTCGTGAACAAGGCGATATGGGACGAAGATTCGGTCGGTCACGAACGTCTAGACCCCGACACTGGATCAAGGAGCATAGGCATGACCCGAGACATTCTGATTGTGACAACCGATCCCGCTGAACAGGAAACCCTGCAGCGGCTGGCCGGCATTTCTGCCGCCGGCAGCATACTCTGCAGCAGCTCCCGGGAAGCCCTGCTGAAAGCAAAAGAGACTAATTTTTCCATGATCCTCATCGGTCATGTGGAGGACGGGATTTCCCGAGATGAACTTAAGACAAGCCTCCAGAACAGCAGACCCGATTCCCAGATCATCTTGCTCACCAGCCTGGGGAACACCGGTACCCAGGGTGACACCGGTCATCAAGGCGCCTGCAACTATGCCATCGGCGTGGAGGATTTGCGCCTCCTGCTCCTGGACGCAAAAGCATCGGCGAAAAGAAACGCCTCCGACTCTCCGGAACAGCGGGGTATCAAAGATTTTTTCATGAATCTCACCGATCTTCTTGTCGGCATCCTGGAGGTGGAGGATGACTTTTTTTCCGGGAATTCCCATACGGTGATGAAACTCTCCCGCCGCCTCGCCGCGCGCATGGCCTTGCCCCAGGAAGCCGTCGATGCCATCTCCCTGGCCAGCCTGCTGCGGGATATCGGAAAGATAGGCGTCAAGCAGCAGATCCTCAATCAGTCCCGAACCCTGACCAATGATGAACTGATCACCGTTCAGGACCATTGTCAGACCAGCCTCAAATTACTCAAGGGGGTCAACCTGCCATGGCAGATCGACCGGATCATTCTGCACCACCATGAGCGCTACGACGGATCGGGCTATCCCGCCGGCCTGAAAGGCCGTGAAATCCCTTTGGGCTCCCGGATCCTCGCCGTGGTCGACTCCTTTGTGGCCATCACGACGGACCGCCCCCACCGTGAAGCCCGGGACCGGGAGTCGGCCATGGAGGAAATCATCCGGCAGGCGGGAACAGCCTACGACCCGGAGATCGTCCAGATCTTCATGAAGGTCGTGGAAGAAGACTGGCAAGGAGATCGGGAGAACAGAAAACGAGTCCTTCTGGTCGACGATGAAACGTATATGCTGACGCTCATGAAGCTGCAGATGGTGAAGGATGGGTTCGATGTGGTGACTGCCGAAAACGGTGACGAGGCCATTAAGCGGATACAGGAGGAAAGGCCCGATCTCATTATTTCCGATGTGGTCATGCCGGTCATGGACGGATTTACGCTGCTGAAAATCCTTTCCCAGGATCCGGCGCTCCGGGACATTCCGATTATCTTTCTCTCCTCTTCCGACAACCCCGAATATCGGGTACAAGGACTCAAGCTGGGCGCCGTCGATTACATCGGCAAGCCCTTCGACCTGGAAGAACTCTCTCTCAAAGTCAGCGCCCTTCTCCGCAAAGAGAGCCCCACACCCAAAACCGGTGACGACGAGAACTGGATCCACGGACGGCTGCAGGACATGCCCCTCATCGATATTGTGCAGTTCCTCAACCTGGGCCTGAAGACGGCGCAGGTCAATCTCTATCGCCATCGGGGCAACGAAGAAGGAACGCTCTTCTTCACCCGCGGCGAGGTCACCGCCGCCAACATGGAAGCCGAGCAAGGTGAAAGGGCATTTTTCCAGATGCTCCGGTGGGACGAGGGCAAATTCAAGATCCGCCACGGTGTCCAGTCCGATTCGATCAACATCTCCAAGAATACCATGGGGCTCATGATGGACGGGATGAAACTCATCGATGAGGAAAACAGGGACGCCTGCATGGAAGTGGGCAACTGAATGCCGCCGGCCAAAGGACCGCACCGGAAAAGTGCCTGCCGGGTTTGCGATCCTGAACCCAATCTGCGGTAATCCCTCTTCCCCGTCGTCGCGATAAGGACGCCGTCGTCCCCCACCCCCCATGCAATACCCGAGCCCCGCTCTCCTGAAGCACTGATTACAGGGCCCCTGGCGCTCCAGGGTAACGAAGGCCACCGCAATCTCCGCCCTGACCGAACCCCTTTCGCCCCAGCCCACACACACTGCCCCCACAAGAATCGATTTGCCTCGCTGTGGCAGAATTGATATAGTGATCTTTTCCGCCCCCCTGCCCATGGACAGCAAGATGCAGAGAGTGAGAGCCTCGGGAATACCGATACAAGCAACCCGGGAGGCAACGTAATGCCGCTGGATTGGCGCTATCTGATGCTCCCGGCGGTGGGGGCCGTCGTGGGATGGGTCACGAATTACGTGGCCATCAAGATGCTCTTCAGGCCGTACCGCCCGATCCGGGTCCTCGGCTTCACGGTGCAGGGGCTGCTCCCCCGGAGGCGAAAAGAATTCGCCCTGAGCATCGCCCGTACGGTGGAACGGGACCTTCTGACGGCCGAGGACATTGCCGGCTTTCTCGATGGTGTCCACTGGGAGGAAGAAGTGGAACTGGCTGTGGAAAGAACGCTGGAAAGCCAGCTGAAAAAAGCCAGATTCTCTGTGCTCTTCAAGACCCCCATTATCGGTCTGGTGGGCCGTGAAGTCGTCCGCCAGGTCAAAGGGATCATCTCCAGGGCACTCATCGAAAAAATCGGCGAACACAAAGAGGGGCTTATCGACAGATTCACCGATTCCATTGCATTGGAAGACGTGGTTTCTCAAAGAGTGGAAGCTTTTGAGATGGAAAAGCTCGAATCGCTCCTCATGAATCTGATCGCCAAGGAACTGACCTATATCGAGCTGGTGGGTGCCGTACTCGGCTTTCTCATCGGCCTTGTCCAGATGGCCGTACTTCTAATTGCCTGAGCATAGGGGTGGGGAAACATGGGAAAAGGACATCTCTGGGTCGTGGCCACACCCATCGGCAATTTAGAGGACATGACCTTCAGGGCGGTTCAGGTTCTCCGGACCGTTGCATTGATTGCCGCCGAGGACACCCGGAGGTCCGCAACGCTTCTGACCCATTACGACATTAAAACGCCCGTCACCAGCTACCACGATTTCACCCGACCTGAAAAGCGGCAGCAGATCCTGGACAAGATCCTGGCAGGCAGCGATGTGGCTTTGATCTCCGATGCCGGCACCCCGGGGATAGCAGACCCCGGTTATCGACTCGTCAGTGAGGCCGTGGCACTGAGGATCGAGGTGGGCGCAATTCCCGGTCCTTCGGTCCTCACCGCCGCCCTCTCCGTCTCGGGCCTGGCGACAGACGCCTTCTTCTTCAATGGATACCTGCCCCACGGCGCCGGGCCCCGGAAGCGCTCTCTGGAGTCGCTCAAGGGGCGGGTGGAAACACTGGTCCTCTACGAGGCCCCCCATCGATTCCTGGCGGCCCTGGAAGATATGGATGCGATTCTCGGCAATCGCCGGATTGCCGTTGCCCGGGAGATGACCAAGCGCCATGAGGAGACGTTTCGAGGGACCATCCAGGAGGCAGTGACCCATTTTAGGGGCAAAGAACGCATTCGCGGCGAGCTGACATTGGTTGTCGCGGGGGCAGACGCTTCCGGCGCCCCCACGGACGACGGGGACCTGGCTCGAGCCGTCCAGCGGATGATGGAAGAAGCAAAACTTTCCAGAAAAGACGCCGTCCGCTTTGTTTCAATCACCCTGGGCGTTCCCAGGAATCAGGTTTATCGGGCGAGCCTCCAGAATGAAGAGACCGGGACGACACAGGGGTGACGGAGATAAAAATCATCCAGGCCCTGGTCTCCCGTTCATAGACCTGTCACAAACCGGCCCATATGGAAATAAGGAGTGATGACCATGAAGCAGAGTGAAGTCCATTGGATTTCGGCACGGGCCACCAAATGGTCCTATAAGGAGAGCCTGGTCGGACGGTTCGAGACCCTCCTTAAAGAATTGCCGCTGAGCCGTTTCGTCCGGAAAAAGGAGCCCGTCGCCATCAAGACGCACTTCGGCTCAGAAGGCGCACACCGGGTGGTGCGTCCCCTTTTCCTGCGCAAAGTCGTCGAGTCGGTTCGCCAGTTCGGCGGAAAACCCTTTGTGACCGACACGGTGCGCATCAAGGGGCTCGAATACCTGGAAGTAGCCAATGCCAACGGCATCAACGCCCTTTCCTGCGGCGCCCCGGTGGTCATGGCCGACGGGCTTTTCGGCAACGATAATGTGGCCGTGGCTGCTGGTGAAGAACAGGGGGAAGTGTTGGTGGCCTCGGCCATTTACGATGTCCCTTCCATGATCGTCGTTTCCCACTTCAAAGGACATGTGAATGCCGGCATCGGTGGCCATCC
>CAYUBU010000254.1:0-2724 GCA_964443105.1 uncultured Nitrospirota bacterium | reverse complement strand
AGGCGTAGTCATCGAGATAGGCCGGAATGCCCGCCTCGCCGTCGCGATAGCGCCGCAGGAGCCCCGACTTGGAGGTCAACTTGGATAGAATGAAATCGGCCGCTTTTTCCGCGGCGGCGGTATACTTCGGTTCGTCCAGTGTTTGCCCCCCATAGGCGAAGGCGGCGATCATGAGCCCGTTCCAGGAAGTGAGAATCTTGTCATCCCGGTGGGGGCGGATCCTTTTGGATCGGGTCTCCAACAGGAGGCTTCGGCCCCGGGCAAGGATTTCTTCCAGATCTTTCACGGGGATCTTCTGGTCCTTGGCAAAACTCGGGGCGTCGATCCATTGATGGAGAATGCTCCGGCCCCCTTCAAAATTCCCGGAAGCGGTGACATCGTAGAACCGGCTGAAGATCTTCCCTTCTTGCGCACCAAGGGCCGCTGCAATCTCCTCGGGAGTCCACACATAGAAGGTCCCCTCCTCCCCCTCGCTGTCGGCATCTTCCGCCGAGTAAAAAGCCCCGCCGGCGTCTGTCATGTCCCGGAGTACGTAATCGAAAATCTCCCGGGCGACTCGGCCGTAGTCCTCATTGCCCGTCGCCTGGTACGCTTCCACGTAGACCTGGGAGAGTACGGCGTTGTCGTAGAGCATCTTTTCAAAGTGGGGGACGAGCCATTTTTCATCGGTGGCGTAACGGTGAAAACCGCCGCCCAGTTGATCGTAGATGCCCCCTTCCGCCATCCGGTCCAGTGTCTTCTCCACCATCTTCAAGGCATCTCCGTTGCCGGTGCGATGGTGGTAGCGGAGCAGGAGGGCCAGGGTCATCCCCTGGGGGAACTTGGGCGCTTTTCCGAACCCGCCGTAGGTGCCGTCAAAATTTTCCGAAGCGCTCCGGAACGCACCGTCCAGCAACTCCGCCGTGAGGGGCGAGGCCTCCTCGGGCACGGCGGTTTGCCGGATTATGGCTGTCAGCCGCTCTCCGGTGCCCAGGATTTTCTCAGGATCCTCCTTCCAGAGTTTGGCCACGAGAGGGACCAGGGTCATCATGCCTGACCGGCCGAACTTGTCTTCCAGAGGGAAATAGGTCCCCCCGAAAAAGGGTTTCAGGTCGGGGGTGAGAAAGACATTGAGGGGCCAACCCCCGCTGCCGGTCATGGCCTGGACCGCAGTCATATAAATCTTGTCCAGGTCGGGACGCTCCTCCCGGTCTACCTTGATGCAGATGAAATCCCGGTTCAACAGGGCCGCCAGCGCATCATTCTCAAAGGACTCCTCTTCCATCACGTGGCACCAGTGGCAGGTGGAGTACCCGATGGAGAGAAAGATCAACTTGTTCTCTTTCTTGGCGAGAGCCAGGGCCGCTTCGCCCCAGGGATGCCAGTCGACGGGGTTGTGGACATGCTGGAGCAGGTAGGGGCTCTTCTGCCCGGCCAGGTGATTTGTCTTCTTGGTTTTCTCTTTTTCCATGATCTCCTCTCGGTGCCCAGCGGCTTTTTCAATACCCGGCGGTGAAACATCCCTCTCTCCACCTAGCGCTTCTCCGTGGCCGCTCAGAGCGATCCCTAGCGACAGGAGCAGGGCCATAGCCCGATATTTCCAGGGGTTCATAAAGAATCGGTCTCCCATACCATGCACGACGGTCTGTCGATATTGAATCAGAGATAGGGGGATACGTCAAACCGGGGAATTATGCTGTTCTCAGGGAGAATCAGATTTAAAGGTTGATGATCTGCTGTGGTGAAGGTTGTCCGAGGCATTCCGTTGTTCGCCTCAACGGGCATCATCCGAGGCGACGCCATGGGGACGGCATGGTCAGGGTCCGATTCAACGGCCGTGCTCCAGGGAAAGAGACGCTCAATTCTTTTTCAGTGCCCTTTCAATGGCCCGGCTGCTGAATCCCCGCAGGATAGTGCCGTTGATGTCGATCACCGGAATGCCGGGATAGCCGCCGGTTTTAAGACGCATCTCCTCCCGTCCCCGGGGGTCGCGCTCCACGTTTACCTCCCGGTAGGCAATGTTGTTCCGGGCGAAGTAACTCTTCGCCTCGATGCAGGCCGGTCACCAGTCGGTCATATAGAGGGTGACCTGGGGCTTTCGGGCGGCCTCCGCTTTCTGGACCCGTTCCGCCTCCTCCTGGCGGAGAAAACGTTTGTAGTAAGGCTCTTCGCCCGCCTTCTCCGGGCTCGACACACCGAGTTCCGGGTTGTAGACGACACTGCCGCCTCCCTCGGTCTCTTCGAAGTCGACGGCCTTGTCCCGGTAGGGTTCAGGAATGTTCTTCTCATTGTCGGTGTAGTGCACCCCGCCTTGATCATCGGTCCACTTATAGATGCCGGCGAGCGCCGACGAGGCGGCACAGAAGAGAAAGGTGGTCATCAAAATGGCAACTCTGTTCATAGCGGTCCTCAACTTAAGATTCGATACCCCTCAAGATCGGTCGGGGCGATTCCTTCAGAGACAGAGAGTTTCTCCTCTTCACCACGATGCTGCATCACCACCTGGCGGGTGCCGTCGGCGTGACCGTAGTGATAGAGTATGCGAGGGATAAGGGCTCTTGCCTCTCCATCGAGGCGCCCCATGGCCGCACAGGCGGGGCCATTGAAGTCGACGGGGAAAAAGAGAGGATGGCGATCGCCGACGAGGCTGACCATGGTCTCGTTCTCCTTCTCGTTCCGTCCCACCACGAGCTTCAGCTCGGGCGAGATCCGGAGATGCCGTCCCAGGCGAAGGAGGCGCACGTC
>CAYUBU010000253.1:0-3216 GCA_964443105.1 uncultured Nitrospirota bacterium | reverse complement strand
CGCTGTGAAGGCCGATACCGGCACAGTTGATCGGGCTCGCGATGGTTCTCTGATATCTCACAATCTCCTCCTCGGAAGGATGGTTACATTCTCTTGGCTCGTAGTAGGGATTATTGTATTGCAAGGGGCATACCAACTCGGCCATACCGGGCCATTAATCTTTTTTTGTTTATTAATTCAACGGCTTGCATCAAATATGGGGCGCAGATCCGATGGTCTCTCACCAACAGCAAGTGTGGCCCAAAACACACATATTACGGCAACACTGTGTCTTTTGTTCCACACAAAACCCAATGAAATCGGTCAGCTTGGGCTGTTTATCTGATTAAGTTATCAACTTATGACTGTAAGTGTAGCCATTTCAAGGTGCCAAGACTATGAGCCCCGTCGCGTCGATGGCGCCGTGAGACGACTCGTCGATCTGCTGGGCGGCATGGACCGCTTCGTCGCCGCCGGCGAAACCGTCTTGCTCAAACCGAATCTTCTGGCCACCAAGGCTCGGGAGAAGGCCGTGAATACGGATCCTGCCGTGGTTCGGGCTGTTGCCGAACTCGTCATAGAGGCGGGGGCAGAACCGATCATCGGGGACAGTCCGGGGATCGGATCTGCCCGACGAAATGCCGAGCGCTGCGGGATCGGTGCCGTGGCCGAAGGGCTGGGAATCCCCGTCATCGAGTTCCAGAATTCTGTGGCCCTGGAGAGAACCGGACGATTCCCGCTGGAACTGGCTGGAGAAGCGCTGCGGGCCGACCGGATCATTAATCTGCCGAAGCTGAAGACCCACGGGCAGATGCTCATGACCCTCGGCGTTAAGAATATGTTCGGCTGCGTTATCGGGAAAAGAAAGGTCCAGTGGCACTTCAAGGCCGGCGTCAACCGCCAGGCCTTCGCCCGGATGCTGGTGGAAATTTATCATGCCCTGTCACCCCAGCTCACCCTGATCGACGGCATTGTGGGGATGGAGGGGAACGGCCCCGGGAGTGGTTCCCCGGTCACCCTGGGTGTGCTGGCAGCCTCACCGGACGCCGTCGCCCTGGACACCGTCGTCATGCACCTCATGGGTCTTGAACCGTCGAGACTGCCGACCCTGGCCGAGGCCCGCCGAATGGGTATCGGCAAAACGGAGCTGAAGGAGATGACCCTGCTGGGAGACCCGGTGGAGACCCTCGCCCGTCAGACGCTCCGACTTCCCGAGTCGGCAGACCTGGAATGGGGACTCCCGGAATTTCTGCTGGGACCTCTGAAAAAGAGCCTCACAGCCTTTCCCGAACCGGACCGGGAGCACTGCACCCTCTGCCGTGTCTGCATGGACGCGTGCCCCCAGGAAGCCCTTGAGATAGAGAAAGATCGCTTGACCGTCGATACCCGAACCTGCATCCGCTGTTTCTGCTGCCAGGAACTCTGTCCGCAAGGCGCCATGGGAACCAGGCAGGGGTGGCTTCTCAAGATGCTGAAGAAAGATCGCCTGTGACAGGCTCGCTCCAGGCGAACCGGAAAGACCGGGGTCGGCGGCTCTGGAGCATCGGTTCCACCACAAGAAATGGACCCCACTGGGAATGAAGCGAAAAGGGTCCCGGGCTCTCACTTTACCAAAAAACAGGTCTTTATCGTGGCGATGAGATTTTATTTGACATTATTACCCATAGTGCATAATATTGGGCCCTCAGGAATGGGGGGACTTTTTCAACAAATATCCGTAAAGGAGGTAAGAAATGGCGACACCTGATAAAACGCTCGACTGCAAGGGGTTGAATTGCCCTCTTCCGGTACTGCAGACCAAGAAGGCCATGGATCAGTTGACTCCCGGGCAGATTCTGGAGATGCAGTCAACGGACCCAGGTTCCAAGAACGATATCGCCGCATGGGCCAAGAGAACCGGAAACGAACTGATGGAACTGGTCGAAGAGGGCAATGTCTTCAAGTTCCTCCTCAAGAAAGGCTAACGGCTGGATTGGAGACGGGGGCAGCGGCATAGCCGGCACCAGCCATCAACCGGAGTATCGGCATATCAAGAGAGGCTGCAGGTATTGGGGAAGGGAACGTCTGATCACTTTTCTCCCTGTGCTGACAGCCTCTTTTCAGTTAGCCCTCTTTGAATCACCATGAAGCCTGCCCCTTGCCCAGGGGACATCGAGGGTCCGATGGAAACCCCGAAAAAGCTTCTCATCGTTCAGACAAGCGGTATCGACTCCCCGGAGCGACTCCCTCCGGCCTTCTTCATAGCCGCCACCGGTGCCGCCATGAACATGGATGCCACCATCGTTTTTACCGCAGATGGCGCCACGGTACTGGAAAAGAAAGCCGCTGAGAAGACCTGCATCAAGAAAAAAGGGGCACCGGTCCAGACCTTTCTGGATCAGGCCATATCAGCCGGGGTCAAGCTCATGGTCTGCCACCAGAGCCTTGACGTCCACGATCTTGAACCCGATAGCCTAATCGATGAAGTGGACGATATCATCGGCGCGGCCACCCTCCTGGACCTGACCCTCGATGCCGATGTGGTGCTCACCTTCTAAGCCGGCCCCCCCGGTGTCAACACCATGGCACGGGCCTTCTCCCGGAACGCCGGCCGCCTATCGGGCAAAGCGGGGCGCCCCCTTCAATAGTTCGAAGCCCTTCTCCACCGAAATCCCCCGAACCATGTAGACACTGAAGACCATATGGTAAAGGGAAGGCTCCAGCTTCTCCCACCCGCTGGTCAAAAATCCCACGTTCCCGAACTGGCCGGAGATTTCTTCCGGCGGGTCGGCAGCATTCCGATCGTCCATGACGTAAACTTGGTAATCAATCGGCATCCCTCTCTCGTGCTCCATGGAAACCAGCATTTTTCCGTAGACCGTATCAATGATCAGCGATTGATCTTTCGACCCGTTGATCGCCTCTTCCTGGGGCGACATTGCACCGTCGATCACAGCCGCCTTGCCTTGGGACGTGCTGTAGAGTTTCGCCGGCGGCAGCCGGGGATCGTCATTGCCGTCCATGGTCATCAGCGTACTCAGGCTGGAGAAAAAGAGACGAATCTTAAAGGGAATATTGATGTGGGTATCCATGAAGAAGGCATTGCCGTAATGTATGTTGTCGACGTAAAGCTCCGGTGAACGCAGATTCAGGAGGATGCGCACCCGACTGGCCGAGCTCCGGATAACCCGGACGGGACCATCTTTCACGGCCACGAGTCTGGTTTCCGAGTCGCTCTGGGTCCGCTCAAAGGGAAGA
>CAYUBU010000252.1:0-9648 GCA_964443105.1 uncultured Nitrospirota bacterium | reverse complement strand
TCTCTACGACAAGGATCTCATAGCCCTTTTCAGCCCGCAGCACGGACTCTATGGTGAACAACAGGACAACATGGTCGAGTCACCGGACGCCTTCGACGGGGAACTCAATATCCCCGTATTCAGCCTCTACTCTCAGACGAGGCAGCCGACCTCAGGCATGTTTGAGGGCATTGATACGCTGGTGATCGATCTCCAGGATGTGGGGACCCGGGTATATACTTTTATCTACACCATGGCCTACTGCATGATGGCTGCACGGGACTGCGGCATTCCCGTGGTCGTCCTTGACCGTCCGAATCCTGTGGGCGGATTGGCGGTGGAGGGCAATCTGCTGAATCGGGATTACGCGTCCTTCGTTGGTCTCTTTCCCATCCCCATGCGCCACGGCATGACCATTGGAGAACTGGCGCTCTTGTTCAATAAGGAGTTCCAAATCGGCTGCGACCTCCATGTCATTCCCATGGACAACTGGGAGCGGCCCATGTACTTTGAGGACACGGGGCTGCCCTGGGTTCTCCCTTCACCCAACCTGCCCACCCCGGAAACGGCAGTCGTTTATCCCGGCCAGGTTCTCCTGGAAGGAACCAATATCTCCGAGGGTCGGGGCACAACACGACCTTTTGAGCTTTTTGGCGCTCCCTTTATTGACACCAGGGCCCTGGCCAAAATGCTGGAGGCCTACAGGCTGGAAGGGGTCTTCTTCAGGGACCATCACTTTATCCCGACCTTTCAAAAGTGGGCCGGGAAACTCTGCCACGGTTTCCAGATACATGTAACCGACCGGTCCAGCTTCAGGCCTTATTTGACGACCCTCGCCATCATTCAATCGATAGCGTCGCTCTATGGGGGTCGATTCCAATGGAAAGAGCCGCCCTACGAGTATGAAGAGGAGAAGCTTCCTATCGACATTTTGACCGGTGATCCCCAGGTCCGCATCGGTCTCAGCCGCGGGGACGATGTGCGAGAGATGGAAGCCCGCTGGAGTCGAGACCTTGACTCCTTCCTCCGAATCCGACAGAACTACCTTCTCTACTAGAATTGACAATTTACCGTCTCTATTCGTATACTAGAGTCCAATTTGACCCTGGGAGATAAAATGAAGGAATACGATGTCCTGATTATCGGCTCCGGTCCCGCCGGGCAGCGGGGTGCCGTGCAGGCTGCCCAACTGGGAAAGCGGGTGGCCGTTTTTGAGAAGGAGCCTTATATCGGCGGCGCCGGACTGCAAACCGGCACCATCCCGAGCAAGACGCTCCGTGAAACAGCCCTCTACCTTTCGGGACTGCGGCAGCGGGTGGTTTATGGCTTTCAGTGTGTTCTTGGCAAGAATGTCCAGTTCCAGGAACTCATTCACCGCAAGGATACGGTGATCCAGGGGCAAATGGAGGTGATCATTGATCAGTTCACCCGGAACGACGTGGAGATCATCTACGGCGACGCCTGCTTCGAGGATGCCCATACCCTGGTGGTCAAGGACGCGCAGGGCGGCGCCCAGCGTTACCGGGGGGACGTGATACTCATCTGCGTCGGCTCCCGGCCGAACCGACCGGCCGAGGTCCCCTTCGATATGCAGTCCGTTTATGACAGCGACACGATACTCAAGATCGACACCATTCCCGATTCCCTGACCATTGTGGGAGGCGGGGTGATCGGCTGCGAATATGCTTCCATCTTCTCCTGTTTAGGTACCCGGGTGACCCTCATTGAGAAGCGCGACAGTATTCTCAATTTTGCCGACGATGAAATTGTCGATTCCCTCTCCTTCTGGATGCGCCATTCCGGTGTGGTCCTGAGGCTGGGAGAGGAAATGGAAAAGATCGAAGTCGAGCGTCCGGGACGTGTGGTGACCTACCTGAAGAGCGGGAAACGGGTGGTCTCGGAGAAGCTTCTCTTCACCCTGGGCCGAAATGCCAATACCGACGGGCTGAATCTGGAAGAGGTCGGCGTCCGTCTGGGAAAGAGGGGGCGCATCGAGGTGGACAGCGACTACAAGACCACCGCGGCGAATATTTTTGCCGCCGGGGATGTTATCGGCGGCCCCAGTCTGGCTTCCACCTCTCTTGAGCAAGGGCGCCTGGCCATGTGCGCCGCACTCATGGAGCAATGTCCCATTGCCGGAATCCCGAACCTGCTCCCCTACGGGATCTATACAATCCCGGAGATATCCATGATCGGGGAGACCGAGGAGAGCCTCACCGAGCAGGGGGTCCCCTACGAGATCGGGCAGACCAATTTTAAGGAGGTGGCCCGGGGGCAGATCATCGGTGACAGCTATGGCATGCTGAAGCTTTTGTTTCACAGGGAAACCCGGAAGCTGCTGGGGGTCCATATCATTGGTGAGCGAGCCACGGAGATCATTCACATCGGTCAAGCGGTGATGCACTTTCAGGGGACGATCGACTACTTCGTGGATACGGTGTTCAATTATCCGACCCTGTCCGATGCCTACAAGGTGGCTGCCTTCAACGGGATCAACCGCCTATGAGCCGGTCGTCGGAACAGAACGAAAGGCATGGGGGAGGGGCGGCCGCGGTGAAACGGACCGTGGGCGTCCAGGGGGTATCCCTCCATCTGAGCCATCCCGTGGAAGATAGTATTCAGTGGATCGGTCAGCAGGAGATACTTCGGCAACTGCTGGCCTGCTGGCTTGTGGTCGATGACAGGGATCTCCCCCTCTCGCCGAGAATTACCGGGGTCCCGGGGATCGGCAAGACCTCTCTGGCCATGGCGGCCTCGGGAATCCGGAAACAGCCCTTATACATTTATCAGTGCACCAGCGACACCCGGCCGGAAGATCTGCTGGTGACACCGGTCCTGTCGGAGGAAGGGAGGATCGCCTACCACGCTTCCCCTCTGGTGAGCGCCATGCTGACCGGCGGCGTTTGTGTGCTGGACGAGGGGAACCGGATGAACGAAAAGAGCTGGGCGTCACTGGCGCCGCTGCTCGATTACCGCCGTTATGCCGAGTCAATCGTGGCGGGGATCACCATCCATGCCCACAAAGCCTTTCGCTGCTGTGTCACCATGAATGAAGACGCGTCGACTTTCGAAATTCCCGACTATATCCTGTCCAGGCTTCATCCGACCCTGCAACTGGGGTATCCCGACAAGGAGGAGGAAAAGGCCATCCTGCGATATCACCTTCCCTTCGCCGATGACGAGATCCTTTCCATGACGGTGGCCTTCCTCAATCAGGCCCACGAATTGAGCCTCGATTTTTCACCCCGGGACGGGATCCACATCGTCCGTTATGCCCTGAAGAGACTGGCCCAGGACCCCGAACATCCCCTGTCGAAAGATACCATGTGGCGCGAATCGGTGGAGAAGGTCCTCGGCGACGAGGCCCTCGATCTTGAAAAGCTGGCACAGCAGAAGAAAGAGGCTTTCGGCGATGAATCCCGAACCTTCGGTCTGGGCGACTTCTTTTTTGGCGAAGAGGACCCGCTGCATCCGGACCGGGATTGATCCCGACGCAGGGGCGCCGGACCAGAAGCGGCGGAAGGCGATATTTGCCTGCAACGCCCGCACCTCAAGGGGGCTTTCTTCTTTCCGGGGACCAGGCGGATCTTGATGTTATGGCAGAATCGAATCAGAATACAGCTTTTCTCCGAGTCGACCGCTCCCTGTCAATCTTTCCCGTGATACACGAAAGCGCCGAGTACGCCCTGGAGGTTCGAAACAGAGTCCTTGGGGGAAACTATGACTGCCTGGCGGTCGCTCTTCCTCGGTCCTTTGAGGAACCGGTGATGGCCGGTGTTGCCCGGCTCCCCTTTATCTCTGCCGTCATGCAGCGGGAGGACGGGGCTGAGAGGGCCATGAACTACGTCCCCATCGACCCCTGCCAGGGTATGGTCATGGGGATCCGGCTTGCCATGGAAGAGTACATTCCGTGCAAGTTTATCGACATGGAGGTCAAGACCTATGAGGTTTACGACGGGGCGTTTCCTGACCCCCATGCCCTCAAGCGGATTCCCTGTGAAAAGTTTCTCGCGGCCCTTCTGCCGGTCATTGGCAAGCCGGAACCGGGCAGTCAGCAGGAAGACAGGATCCATTACATGGCCCATCAGCTCCGTCTGCTGACCCAGGAATACAAGAATATTCTATGTCTTTGCTCTGTTCTCGACTGGCCCTGGCTGCGGCAGGCCTACCGTGCCTATCCGGTGCCTCCGGAGCCCGAGCCCAATATCCAACAGCCCCGGTTGGTTGACGTGGCACTGGAAACACTCTTCTTCATGCTGGGGGAAACGCCCTACACAACTTACCTCTACGAAAAGAGCCGCGTTGATTTAACGTCTGATGAACACCTGGCTATCGACGGCATCAAGGAGCTCCTCATTGAGGCGCGGCGCCGATGGGAGCTGAAGCACGATCTCGCTTTTCACCATTTGAGTCCCCAGGTTCTTGGCCTCTACCTCAAGTACGTGCGCAATCTGACCCTGATGGAACACCGCCTGACACCCGATATCTATACTCTTGCTGTTGCGGCAAAACAGATTGGGGGGGACAGCTTTGCCATCGCCCTGGTGGAAACGGCCCGGGATTATCCGTATCAGCTCCGGGTCGATGGGGGGTACAGCACGGCGCGCTTCGGCCTGGATAAGGCCGAACTGCCCGATGGCGAAACGGTTGTTGCCAAAAACCGGCTGGCGGGAGAAAGAAAGGTCTGGCGGACCCTCCCCTTGAATCCGGAGCCCGAGGAGAAGAAACAGAAATTCTGGAAATATTTCTGGAATCCTTTCGGCCAGTGCTCCTGGACCCCGGAGGATCGAAAGATCGAGAGTTTCAACACCCACGTCCGTGAACAGGCCAAGGCCCTCATGGGTGAAGATCTGGCCCGTTCAGAAAAATTTACAGCCTCTGTGAAGGACGGGATCGACATCCGTGAGACGCTGCGCCATTGGTATGAGGGGGGGATCTACGTCAAAGAGATTCCGCCGTCCCGGGGAACCGTGGAGGTGGTGGTGTTGATGTTTGAACGCAACGCCGCTCCTGACAGATTTTCCTGGCGGCAGACCTGGTACGCCGAACATCATGAGGAATCGACCCTCTGTTTCTTTGCCACCGATTACCTGGAACAGATGATCGGCCCCGGCATCGGCCAGTCCACCTACGGCGGATGCTTTCTCCTTTTCCCTCCCCGGCCCATTCCCAACGTCTGGGAGGATGAACGATTCGCCTTTACCCGCACCCTGGAGGAGCGACTCCTCGCGGGCGCCCTGTTCCATTCGTCGGAGCCGCTGGTTACCCTGGTCTCGCCGCAGGCGCCGCTTGTCCGCTGGCGGCAGATTGCCCGGCGCTTCGGAAAGAAGATCATTCATCTTCCCCTGAATCGCTTCTCCCTGCAGACGATTCAGCGCCTCAGAAGATTTCACGTTTTGAACGGGAAAGAGGTGCGAAGCTACGCATCCCAGTTCATCCGGGAGTTCTGAGCCTGCTATGCCCTGTGGGGGCATCGCCGGCACCGGGCTCAGAAGAGAGGAATCGATGGCCTTGAACGACATGACTGCCTATCGGGACTATTTCCCCGTCACCCATAACTACATCTATCTCAACCATGCCGGCGTCTCACCGGTCTCCCTCCGGGTGAAAGAAGCGGTGGAGGGGTTCCTGGAAGAGAGCACGGCCCAGGGAATCATGGCCATCGAAAAATGGTATCGCCAGGCGGAAGCCGTTCGCCAGAAAACGGCTGACCTGGTGGGGGCCGACAAGGAAGAAATCTGTTTCGTCCGCAGCACCTCCCACGGTCTCTCTCTCGTGGCCGAAGGGATCGACTGGAAAGAAGGGGACAATGTGGTGACCGCGGGATGCGAATTCCCCTCCAATGTCTATCCATGGATGAACCTCGCTCGCCGCGGCGTGGAGACCAGAATCGTCGAAGCCCATCAGGGACAGGTTCGCTTCTCCGATATTCAGGATTACATCTGTTCCCGGACCCGGGTCGTCACACTCAGCTGGGTGGAATTTCAAAACGGTTTCAGAAACGACCTGGAGGAGATCGGGAGTTACTGTCATGATCGGGGCATCTATTTCTGCGTCGACGGCATCCAGGGCATCGGCGCACTGCCCCTGGATCTTGCCAAACTGCCTGTCGATTTCTGCGCCGCCGACGGGCACAAATGGATCCTGGCGCCTGAAGGGATTGGTTTTCTTTATGTTTCCAAAAGAGTCATCGATCGGATCCACCCGGTCATCGTGGGATGGCATACAGTGGAGAATGCCCTCGATTTTGAGCACCTTGATTTCACTTTGAAAACCGATGCCCGCAAGTTCGAGGAAGGGAGCCATCAGATCATGGGCATCCTTTCCCTGGGAGCTGCCGTGGCGCTCTTGGCCGAGATCGGGATCCCGAAGATTTGGACCCAAATCCAAGACCTTTGCGGGCAGATTGTCGAAGGGTTGAACCAGAGAGGCTGCGAAATCCTTTCCCCTCTCGAGGAGAAGAGAAGATCGGGAATTCTGACCTTTCGAAGCCCTCACCGTTCCACCGCAGAGTTGTTCCGGAGATTCAGCGACGCGAAGATGGTGGTCGCCGTCCGGGGCGGGGGCATTCGGGTCTCCCCCCATTTCTACAACACGAGCGAGGAGATTGCCCAGTTCCTGGAGATCCTTTAGAAAGACCCTGGTCTCCCATTGGAGAGGGAAATGAATGACATAAAAGTTGTAAACTTTTTCATAATAAAGAGAAAAAGCTTCTTGTTATGCATGGTCAAATATGAATACGCTGGTACGGTTCAGGCCGAGAGAAATAGAACAAAAAATATAAAATACAAAGGCTTATAGGACAGCCAGGAATCGGGCGCCAAAAGCGGTGTAAATCTTGCGTAAATAAGCTGCGAATTCTCCAAGGCAGGCTGATACGAAAGACGATTTCGCCGAGGCGTATTATTGCCCAAACAGCCAGCCCGGGAATCGGTGATCCGTTTCATCCATCAAATATCCACTGGGGAGGGGGAAAATATGAAAACAAAAAAGAGGACCTTTCCTGGCTATTGGTCGATCGTTCTTCTTGGTTTACTGACCCTGTTTGCCGCCGGACAGGTTCAGGCAGTCGAATATAAATTAAATGTTCCCGATGATTTTGTCGGCGGCGGGAATTTCAGTATGGATCTGTTGGCGTGGAACGTTCACGTTGACAACATAAATGGTGGCGGCATGGGTGACGCGGCCGCCAGTCCTGTCGAAGGGGCTATCCATTTCAGCGCCACAGAGTTTGATGGTGACGGGAGTCTGACCTGGGGCACATCAACACTGTCCAACAGCGCGCAGGATTACCTGATAGGGCAAGGGACTTTCTTTGATGCCGACTATTTTTTCTACATGAACGGCAGCGGTACGGGCACCCTAACGGACTTGGGGAACGGAACAGGGCATTGGGAATTTACGTTTCCCATGTATACTGTCTGGAATAATACTCATCTTGCCATGTCAGATCTTACGCTTTCAACCGCCGCTACGGTTTTTTACACGGATATCCACGGAGCCACACTCAATGAAAGCGGGCTGGCGATGGACTATCTGAGCGGCGATGCCGTTTTGGTGGGACAGTCACATGTGACTGATCAATCTACCGGTTTAGCCGGGGTACAAGGCACCTTTGTGATTCAGGCGAACGACCCCCTTTCAGTCCCCGAACCCTCCTCCGCCCTCCTCATTGCCACCGGCCTGGCAGGCCTGGTTCGTCTGAAGAGACGAAGAAGGTAAATGGGCCAATATTTTCTGGATGGGCCAAGGCGGCCCAAAAGGCGCCGCCTTGGCTTCGTCCTTCATGGCATCTCGTATCCCGCCTCCTTCACCGCCCTTTGCATCCCTTCGATGGCGATCTTTGCTTCATCATAGGTAATCCGCGCCTTCTTGTCGTCAAGGTCGACCGTGGCCTCCAAAACCCCCTCAAGGGATTCCAGGGCCTCTCTGACGTGCCGGACGCACATCTGGCAGGTCATCCCCTCTACCGCCTTTTCGATGCTCGCCATTCCCATTCCTCCTGTTTTGCCGCCTTTGGCCCCCATTTGCGTCTCTCGGTCTTATATTACCGGACGCACGGTTTAGATTCAATGGCTGAGGTCCATAGGGCTTGCGGGGTGTCGCAGCGTCAGGAATTCTGTTTCAGACGAGTCTTTGCGCCCCTCCGGGCAGCAGGATCGCTGCCCCATCGGAATAAAGTCTCAGCGTTTCAACGTGTTACGGGGCTCCCTTGTGACGGGAAAAAAAATGCTTGACTTTGTCAGCCCCTTTGTTTATATACTTTACTAAATCGATAGGAATACTAAGTTACTCTTGGATTAAAGGGGATGAAGCTTTCCACCAGAGGCAGATATGGGGCTCGGTTCATGCTGGATCTGGCCCGCCATTTCGGACAGGGGCCTGTCATGCTGAAAGATGTGTCGGTGAGGCAGCAGATTTCGATTAAATACCTGGAACAGCTTGTCACCCCCCTGCGCCTGGCCGGTTTGGTGAAGAGCACCCGGGGCCCTCACGGCGGCTATTGTCTGACCAGCCCGCCGGAGGAAATAACCTTATACAAGATCATCGAGATTCTCGAAGGACCCCTGGCGCTGAGTGATTGTATATCCAAGGAGCAGGGGTGCAGCCGTTCATCATCCTGCGTGACCCATGAGATCTGGAGTGAGGTCAATGCCATGGTGATCGATAAACTGACTTCCATCACGCTGCAGGAGATGGCGGAGAGGCAGCAGGAACTTGAGGCAAGGGGTGCCGCCATGTATCATATCTAACCAATGGAGCTTGAGAAGAAAGGGACGGTCATGAGTTATGTCAAGGGCTTGAAGTGCCGGGAGTGCGGCAGGGAGTATCCCAAGGAGCCGGTCAATATCTGCGAGTTCTGTTTTGGCCCGCTGGAAGCGACCTACCATTATGAGGAGATCAAAAAGGTGATCTCCCGTGAGATCATCGCGTCCCGCGCCCCGGACATGTGGCGATACGTGGAACTCATGCCCCTCGATGAGCCGCCGACCGTCGGCGCGGCCGTGGGGTATACGCCGTTGGTCAAGGCGGACAATCTGGCCAGGGCCCTGGGCGTATCCCGGTTGTACGTCAAGAATGACGCCGTATGCTGTCCCACGCTCTCTTTCAAAGACAGAGTCGTTGCCGTTGCCGTCTCCAAGGCAAAGGAGTTCGGTTTTGAGACGGTGGCCTGTGCCTCCACAGGGAATCTGGCCAACGCCGTGGCCGCCAGTGCCGCCTCGTCGGGTCTCGAGAGTTACATCTTTATCCCGTCGAATCTCGAACAGGGGAAGGTGATGGGCACCAAGGTCTACGGTACGAACCTGATCGGTGTGGACGGAAACTACGATGAGGTGAATCGCCTCTGTACCGAAATCGCCGACAACCATCACTGGGCTTTCGTGAACATCAACATCCGTCCCTTCTATGCCGAAGGCTCCAAGACCTACGGTTATGAGATAGCGGAACAGCTTGGATGGAAGACGCCCGACCATATCGTGGTTCCCATGGCCGGCGGATCGCTCATTACCAAGCTCCAGAAGGCCTTCAAGGAGATGGAAACGCTCGGATTGATCGATGATGCCCGCACCCGGGTTTACGGCGCCCAGGCCGCCGGCTGCTCCCCCATTGTTACCGCCGTCAAGAAGGGAATGGACCTCTTCCGACCGGTCAAACCGGACACCATCG
>CAYUBU010000251.1:0-8534 GCA_964443105.1 uncultured Nitrospirota bacterium | reverse complement strand
ACCGAGTGGGAAGAGCTCACAGATCGTTACAAAAGCTCCCCTTACCGCAATCAAGTTACTGCGGCGCTCCGCATGGCCGATCCACATCCCCCTCCTGCTGATTCGCCTTAGAGCTCGCGGTTGAGCGGCCCAGACATCCCTCCCCGCCTTTGGTGTCGTGGGTTTCTCCCTATGGCCATGGGAAAAGTGGCCCTTGAGTTTACGTCCTCGATGTGATATTTCTGCCTCCATGTCGGACAAGCCAAAAGCCTTGACGGGACTACTGGCCTGGGAGCGGGTGGACGTCCTGGTTGACAAGATCAGGTCGATCGGTCCCTGGTACATCCATTCCCCCCTACAGGGGATGGATTCCCTCTTTTTAGCCCAGGGCACCGAGGCGTCGGAATTTCTCGCTCAGCTGACGGGTGAGTTGAAGACCCGCCCCCACGGCCCCGGCTGGGTTTATGTTCACACGCCTGATTCCCCCTCATGGATCAAGATATACGACCCCGCAAAGTGCGGTTCGTCGTGCAGTACGACGACTCCACCGGCGTGGTGGGAAATGGTGCTGGAGGATCCCAGACCGAAAGAGCCGGCCGAATCCCCGCCAGAAAAGAAGGGGTTGTTCTCCCGGTTGATGGGAAAGTGAGTCCCCGTATTCCGGGGAATGATACCTTTTATCAGTCGAGAGGCTAGAGTCCTTCCAGGAACCAGGAAAGCCGCTTCCCTTTTTGGGAAAAAGTTTTCTTATTATGAGGAATTCTTTTCGTTGCTTCCGGTCTTGCTCCAGGCTGATTGAGCTGTCGCTATGGCCTAACCTCTCGAAATTTCACGGGAGTGATCCGTGGTCGCTGGAATGGCATAATTGTTGCTATATGGTTAAATTAACTATGATTTGGCCTAAGAGCTTTAAAATTGGCTCATATATGCTATAATGTATGTAAAACAGTACCGTATGCCTTGGGTTTACATTCTTTGAAGTGAGGAGCCTACGGTGGACCAATCCATGAATTCCAAGAATCCTTCGGTTTATACAGGGCCGGACCGGCGCAAGCGGCCAACCCCCATGTTCAGCCGCTACATTCTCTCCGGACGGAGGCGAGCCAATGTTGCCGCCCAAGACCGTAAGATGAACTATTATGTGGATCGCTACAGCCCGAAACTCCTGATTGCACTGCTTCTGATTGTAATTCTCTCCCTTCTTGACGCCATCTACACCTACCATTACGTTGCCGTGGGAGGAAGCGAGGCCAATCCTATTATGGACTTCTTCCTCAATCTCGGAGGACCGGCGTTCTTTGTCTACAAATACGTGGTGACGGCAATGGGAATTTTCTTCCTTTGTATTCACAAGAATTTTCGCCACGTCCAGACGATTATCGTTCTCATCCTGGTTTTATACGTGGGGCTCATGTTCTACCATGTGAGCATTCTCCAGGCATTCTGAAGGTTCTAGTTTGTCCCCTCTGTTGACTTCACCCCGTTCTTCTCTATATATTGATTTTATGAATGTTGCCGGCTACCCACCTGGCGGGTGCGGCTCTCCGCGATAGTGGTGCCGGTCGGAGTGGAGTCTTGTCGATGCAGTACTATACGACGGTCGTTAAAGACGTTCTTGCCGTACTCAAGGTCAATCAAAGTATTGAAATCAGCTTTGACCACGCCGACTTTCTCGACGACTATGTAACCCGGATCGAGGCACTGGAGGCAGATACAATGGGCGTTTCCATGCCGACGAAACGGCGGGTTCCTCCCGGCACCCATTGCTGGGTTTACTTGATTCGGGAACGTCAGCGGTACGGTTTTGAATCGGTAATACAAGGGTATGTCAAGGACAATATCCTTCTCATGATCCTTTCCTGTCCTGCTGAAATCCTTCGGCTCCAGAGGCGGAAATTCTTCAGGGTGCCCGTGGCTTTGCCGGCGTCGTGCACGGTGCTTTCCGCAGACACGGGGCCCATGGACCTCACCGTGGTCGGTGTCATCGTAAATATCAGCTCCGGCGGGGTTCTCCTGTCAGCCGAGGCTCCGCTCGAGGCAGGGCGGGAGGTGCGACTTTCCTTTAATCTGTCCCCGGAAACAGCGCTAAGGGAGATTGCAGGGCGGGTCGTCAGGGCCACCGAGAGTACCGGGGGCGGACTGCCGGAATACGGGATAGAATTCACCGAACTCTCTCACAGTTTACGGGATCTTATCATGCGGTATGTTTTCAGCCGGGAGATCGAACTGAAACAGGTGAAAGACGATTAGTCCGCATATTGCATGAGTGATCGTCATGAGAGACCGTAGACACGCCGCAGGCAAGGCGCAGGAGATCTTATTCAACACCGCATACGGTAGCTTATCCGGCGTCATAGTAGATTTACTCATGCAATTTCCGCCCTAGCCTTTCTCTTCCCTGTAGGCCAATTAAATCATCGGCCCTCCCACTAGGCCCACACCACCGGACAGCTTGCACAAAACATCTCTTCTGTGTAGTATATTTACCACCAAATCATAAATTGCTCCTGGGAAGAAGGACGGCGCAGCATAAACCCAGGAACCGGGGCTCCGCAGTTTGACTTCTGCTTATCCCAATTCCTGGATTCTGGAGCGGGGAGCAGGAAAGTGTGACCGGGAAATCTGGGGCGTAGGGGATATTTTTGAGGGAGGGGTTACCATGGTGGAGGAAAAAAAGGAAAAAGGATTTGTTTTCGTAGACAAGCGGAAGAGCCACGAAGATGAGGCCCAGGAGGCGGAAAAAGCACAAGAAGCAGTCCCTGAATCGGAGTTTCCCCGGGGAGAGGCCGGCAGAAGCCAAGAGAAAGATCCCGCCCCTCCGTCATCGGCCAAAGAGCAGGCCATGCCCGAAATTGACTTTAATTCCTTTATTCTTTCGTTCAGCAGTTCAGCCATGATGAACATGGGAGTCATACCGAATCCCATGACCCGGGAGATCGAGAAAGACCTGCCCATGGCCAAGCAGACCATTGACATTCTGGCCATGCTGGAAAAAAAGACCCAGGGGAACAGGACGTCGGAGGAAGACAGGTTTCTCTCGGCAATCCTTTATGACTTGAGAATGAAATTCGTTGAGGAGAGCAAGAAATAGTCCTGACTGGCTTCCCGCAGCACTCTAGCCAGGAATAGGACCACTTAGGAAGGGAGTCCCATGAAGAAGTTCGCCGTACTCTTGTTGAGCCTTGTTTTAATTGTTGTTTTGCTGCTGGGCGCTGTTGTAGTCCTGTCACCCACTTTTCTAAGCAAGTATAAAGAGCCGATTCTCGCGCGGGTCAGCGGCAGCCTCAATCGAGAAATCACCATGGGCGACATCCGGCTGACGCTGTTGAAGGGGTTCGGATTGAGACTCAAGGATGTCACTGTTGCCAACGCCCAAGGGTTTCGTCAGGAACCGATGCTCACCATGGGCGGTCTCGACCTGAAAGTCAAATTCCTTCCGCTCCTTCGCAAGGAGCTTCAGGTTGAAAAGATTATTCTGCAGCAGCCCCGTATCGTGATCGAGAAAAACAGCAAGGGGGCGTTTAATTTCAGTGATATTGCCGGTGGCGGCAAAGTGCCGGAAGCAGGCAAAGAGACGGGACAGACGGCAGCGGCCGTGGGACCTGAGGCGATACTCGCCGGTCTTCTGGTGTCTCAAATTATGATATCCGACGGTGCCCTGACTTACTATGATGCCGGCTCTCCCACTTTGAAAGACGGTGTCCGTGTGGAAAACTTCAATCTTTCTCTGGAAGATGTCTCTCTGGAGAAGCCGATCCCCTTTTCCCTCGCCTTCGGGGTGAACCGGGACGGCACGGACGTCAAGGTGAAGGGTGTTTTCGGACCTGTCGGCAAAGAACTCAAGGTGGACAAAGTGCCTCTGTCGGCCCAGGTGGCCCTGGATAAATTTGCGTTGAAACGGGTGCTTCAATTCATGGAAGCCCCCTCGTTCACCATTGACGAAGGGGCGCTGTCGCTCAATGCTGACGTTTCCGGTGATCTGGCATCAGGGCTGAAACTCTCGGGTGTTGTTGATATCGACGGGCTGACCCTGTCCGATCCGGCCAAGAAGGAGATGCTGGTGGGGCTTGATACGTCAGTGAATGTGGCGGGAAATTTGTCCGGTCTGCTGCAGCCGAAGATGAATGCGGATATAGACGTCACCTCGCCCAATCTCGTTGTCCGGCTGCCGAAAAAGAATGTTGCCCATCGCATCAAGGCGACGCAATTTGTTCAATGGCTGATTCCGGAGGTCGAGGCGGCCACGGCGAAAAAGGCCAAACCTTCAGGTCCGGGAGGCTCGGGCGGTTTGAATGCTCAGGGGAAGATCAATATTGCCAAGGGAACCATCGGGGATATCCCTTTTTCCGATCTCATGGGGAATTACAGTAAGAAGGGCGACGTGGTTCGGGTTACCGCATTTTCCGTTAAGGGGTTCGGGCCCGAGGGGGTGACGTCGGGAAACATGACCCTCAACCTTGCCGGGGATTCACCGAGCTACCAGGTCGATCTCAATGCCGTCGGCATTGATCTGGCCACCCTGCAGGATACCTTTGCCGCAAGGCGGGAGAAAGTCGTGGGGGCATTGAGCGCGAAACTCAATCTCTCGGGGACCGGTTTTGACAGCCCTAGCATTCAGCGCAATCTCAAGGGGGGCGGGGACTTCAAGGTGACCGAGGGGCGCCTGACCAATGTGAATCTGGAAGAGCGGATTTTCGCGGCTTTGGGCGAGAAGTTCGGGATCCCCGTTGCCGCACTGGCGAAGGAGTTGGGTGTCGAGATCGCCCCGGGGGACGAAACGCCCTTTGACGATTTTTTCGGGGTTTTTCAAATCGGTTCGGGTCAGATTCGGGTGCAGGATTCCAGTATCACTTCCCGGAACCACGGATTCTCAGCGAATGGCAATGTGGGCCTGGACGAACAGCTGAACATGAAAGCAAAGATGATTCTCCGCAAAGTGGGAGATATTAAGCAGAAGAAATTCACTTACTACCTAATTGATGAGAAGAGCCAAAAATATATTCCCTTTAACATCACCGGCAAGAGTTCCAAACCGAAAGTTATGGTGGATGTTGAGGCTCTGGTGAAGGGACAGGCGAGACAAGCCGTGGAAGAGCAGAAAGAAAAGGTCAAAGAGAAAATCCGAGAGAAACTCGGGCCTGAGGGTGACAAGATTCTCAAACCCCTGGAGAAGCTTTTCAAGTTTTAAGGTGCCGTCATGGAACCCGTGAGAATAGGAGAAAACAGAGATGCCGCTGGAAGTTCGTTTGGAGGATAAATACCGATTTGTTGCCGCAGCCCGGGGGCACGAAGTGATCATTGACCAGCCTGTCTCCGGGGGAGGCAGTGATCAGGGGATGAGCCCCGTTGAGTTTTTCGTGGCTTCTCTCGCCGGCTGTGTCGCCTACTATGCGGCCAACTATATGGAGAGGCACAACATACCCTCATCGGGACTTCGGGTAGAGGCTGATTGGGAGTATGAGAAACATCCTTACCGTATCAGCAAGGTTCGTCTTACGCTCCATACACCGGTGGATTTCCCCAAAGACCAGCGGGAAAAACTCCTTGCCGTCAGTAAAGGCTGTACCGTTCATCATACGCTGCTCCATGAACCGGCCCTGGAGTACGAAATGAAATAAGGGTAACCATGGGGGGAATGATCCACGTTTACACGGGAGAGAGCAAGGGGAAAACCACGGCGGCATTCGGTCTTGCAGTGCGCGCTGTCGGTCATGGAAAGCGGGTACTCTTCGTCCAGTTCTTAAAAGGCGGCGGCGCGGAATCAGGGGAAATCCTGGCGGCCAAGAGGATGCTTCTCAACATGGAGATTATCCGCTTTGACCAGATCCATCCCCTGTTTGACTCAACCGTGGATACTGAAGACCTTCGGGAAAGGGTGACGAAGGATTTTTCCCAGCTTGCACGATTGATCAAGGATGGACGTTACCACATGGTGGTTCTTGACGAAATCAACAATTGCGTTGCCCAGGACTTTTTGCCCCTGGGAACTCTCATAGACTTCTTGGACCAAAAGCCCGAAGCCCTCGAGTTGGTGCTCACCGGCAGGGGAGCGAATCCCGCCGTGGTGGAGAGGGCCGATTATGTGACAGAAATGAAGTTGGTGAAACACCCGGCAGAGACATCGGGCACGCCGCCGCGGAAAGGGGTTGAGTTCTGAAGGTTGCGGGGAGTTATTCCAGAAGCTGCCAGTCGGCAAATCCTTCCTTCGTTTCTTTTAACTCGACGCCCCGCAGTCGTACCGATTCTTTCTGCGGGTGGGTCTTTATCGTCACGTAGGCCCGGACCAGGTTCGCCACAGTGGCTTCCTGAAGGACGATCTCATCGCCGTTTTTGAGGCAGATCCTGGTTCGCAGATGACGATGTCCCCGGGGGACACTCATTTCCACTTCCCGGACTTCGGCGTTGCTCAACTCCATAGAGATACCCGATCCCAGCGCGTTTCTCTGGTTGGCCGATTCGTGCTGAGAAATGCGCCTGCCTTACAGAACCTTGTCTGTTTTGGCGGCAAAGATAAAGTCGCTTTCACTGAGCCCGCCAATCTTGTGGGTCCAAATGGTTAGTTTTACCTTCCCCCAGGCCAAGAAAATATCGGGGTGGTGCCCCACCTCTTCCGCCAGCTCGCCGACACGATTGGTGAAGCCCAGGGCGTCGCGGAAATTCTTGAACTTGTATTCCTTCTCCAGATGATGTTCGTCGATGACCCGCCAGCCGTTTCCCAGTTCCCTGTTGAGCGAGGTTAAGGCGTCACCCTTGAGTGGTGGAATGCCGCCTTGGCAGGGGACGCACGCCTTGTCACCCAGTGAACACGCGTATTCAGCCATAATTTTCCTCCCGTTGAACTTTGGAAAACGTTATCAAGCATTCTCAGGCTTGTCAATTAGGGGCCTGACGTCAGGGTAAAAAGGGAGGCTTTTGAGTGAGATAGAAGAAAAAGCCTTGACATTGGGAGTCGGCTTCCTTAGTATACGTTTTCCAACATGAACGGCGCGGGGTGGAGCAGTCTGGTAGCTCGTCGGGCTCATAACCCGAAGGTCGGAGGTTCAAATCCTCCCCCCGCTACCATAGATTTCAAGGACTTCCGCTTCATCGGACAGTCCTTTTTTAGTGTCATACCCCTTCTTTTCTAACATTCTTCTAACAGAATCCGAAGAGCTGCCAGAATGCTCCACAAAACCAAGGATGGTATCCAGCTTTTTGGCCTGCTCTGAGTTGACATCATTGATCAGGTGGCCATACCGATCAAGTGTTGTTTGAATTGAAGCATGGCCCAACTGATTCTGGATATACTTGATGTTCTGTCCTTGTTCCGTCCTCAACGCAACGTTGGAATGCCTCAGGTCATGAAACCTTATTCGTCTGATTTTAGCCCTCCTCAATGCTGGCAGGAACTGTCTCTTCACCAAAGAATCAGGATTAAGAGGTCTGCCTTCTGGATTGCAGAATACTGAGTCCGTATCACTGGGAGGCGAAGACAGTTTGTGTTTCTTCAGCTCCAGGGCAAGGGTCGGGCTCATATCAATTCTTCGCACGGATGCCTTGGATTTGGGTGTAACAAACTTTTTCTGCCAGAGTGAGCGTCTCACATGTATCTGACTATGATTCCAATCAATGTCTCCCCATTGCAATCCTAATAGCTCTCCTCTCCTCATCCCTGTTAGAACGGCTGTTAGAAAAAAAGGCTTATACTTGGGTGTCACACAGTCGAGAAATTTGTTGATTTCTGCAGGTGACAGTATTTCCATCTCTTCTTTTTCTACCCTTGGCTTCTCCACATAGTCAGCCGGATTGACTTTCAGATAATCCCATGTGACGGCGTGCTTGAGCATCTTCTTTAATGGAACCAGCTCGTTGATTACCGTCTTCGGCTTCACACAATCAAGCCTTTTTGCGACATATCGTTGAAGCATCGCAGTTGAGATGTCTGTGAGCAAATAGTCACCAAAGACAGGTGTCAGATGGTTCTTGATAATGTCCTGATAGCTCCTCAATGTGGATGGTTTGGTCTTTGTCTTTGCATAGGACTCAAGCCATAGATCTGAGAACTGTCCGAATGTGGATTTCTTGATGTCTCTATAAGTTCCGTTGTGAACGTCACTCATGATATCAGACAATTTCCGTTCTGCTTCTCTCTTGGTCTTGCCTGCATTTATCCACTTCTGCTTCCTCTTGCCTGTCTCAGAGTCATAAACTCTGACAACGATGTAATAGGATTTCCCTTTCTTTTGAATACTGCCAGTCATCGTATCCCTCCTTTCTTTCTCTTAGGTTTTTTAATGCTCTCACTGATCCGCCTCCCTCCTTAGAATCCACCCTTCTTCAAGACCTTCGCATACTTCTTGAATAGATCATCCAGGGCCTCACGGATATAAACAGCTTGGTTGACCCTTGTGATCGTGCTGAGCTTTTCCAGTGTTTCCTTTTGGTCTTCTTCAATGAAAAATGTCATCTTGAGTTTAGTAGCCATCAGGTCTCCTTGCTCTTTTGATTGAAACAACCCGATAATACCAGCGTTATATTGATATGTCAATATATATCGTGACAAAAAATGCTGCTAC
>CAYUBU010000250.1:0-8898 GCA_964443105.1 uncultured Nitrospirota bacterium | reverse complement strand
CTGACTACTTTCATTTGATTACTCCTTATTTGAAGTTCACCAACCCTAATAGGAGATACAGGAGAATACCGGACTTCTCGCAATCACCCCCTCCCATCCGGCTTTGCTCAATTCACCCCTGCCGTCCTAGTCATGAGATTTAGCATGTCAAACTACACATGCCTCTAACCAATTGATTTGTCTATGGGATTATTGCTCTTTGTTCGGATAATGTTGCTTATTTACCGTTCAATAAGACAATATAATGCCGTATTGTGTTAAAAAAAATAAGCGAAGCTATTGAAAAATCTTTAAATTATTGTGTGACGGCAAGGGTTTTCTGGCAGCAATAAATATTTGGGCAGGAAACGTGTGCCTACTTGAGTCCAGGCTAATTGAATTGGGCGGCAGGAGGAAGGGCCTGAGGAACATGAATCCCGGGTTACCGGGGAGGGGCGCTGGAAGGGGGAGAATCTTTATGATGCGAAGGGTCAGCAGGCCGATCGGAAACGCTGATTGGACAGGACCTATTCCGTCTTTCGGAATTTTCTGAAGGAGCTCGGCGTGTCTTGCACGATACGTCTAAAATGCCGTATGAAGTTGCTCAGATCATGAAAACCGACATCTCCAGCTACTTCTGAAACCGATACATCTTTATTGCGAAGGAGTTCTTTGGCCTTTTGAATGCGAACGAAGGTCACATATTTCATGGGACTCATACCAACATGCTTCTTGAATACTCGGGAAAAGTGATATTTGCTGAGACGGGCTTCTTGTCCGAGACGTTCAAGATTAAGCTCATGGGAAAAGTTCTTGTCTATATACTGAAGAGAGAGACGTATCTCTCGGGGGCTCTCCATGGAACCACGCGGAAAGGGCTTATCCGTTCGTTGACTTCTTTTTTCCAGATGGATTGATCTTTTTTCTCTTCCCTGTCTTTTGAGGGTGAGTATTGTCTCAATGTTAGCCTTAAGATCGGGGAGATCGAGGGGTTTCTTGAAATATCCCCGCGCCCCCATTCGAAAGGCCTTGATTTCAGCTCCGTCTGAACTCCGGTCAGTAAGAAAAAAGATGGGTAAATCTTGGCGCCTGGACTTTAAATCATGGAGCAGGTTCAGACCAGATTGCACTTGATCCCCGCAGTCAATGATTAAGAGATCCGGGTTGCCGGCATGGAGTAAGTCGCAGTTTTCAGTGAACGGGTAGACACCAACCTTTTCGCCCTCTATTTTTAAAGAACGATAAAGCTCGAGGCTCTTCTGCTCTGCAACGACTGTGACCGTAACATCTGTTGTTGGTTTCACGGTTGCAAGTCTTCTGGTTATTATGGGATGCGTGCATAAATACAGGCTTTCAAGTTGTTAAGAGCAAGAATGATGCCAGACAAAAAATCCCATCTTTACAGTGTGTTAAGAATATGGCGTCACTGTCCAATGGGTTATATCGCTCACCTGTAGTTCAAATAACCCATCTTCGGCAAAAAGAGTCACAGTAGACAAATGTGTAAACCACGCCCTGCGCTATTAACGAAGATGCATACGAGTTTTGGAGATGTTGGCAAATGGTGTGGATGAGTGTGCAGCCCGCGCATCCTATCGGGGTCACTTAACCCGGATGTTCCATGATGCCATCCATTGGCAATGTGGGCCGGTACGAAGATTGGAGTACTTCGGCGTCCAGCGCAACTTCCGACAGAAGGCAGCGATGTTCTCAGGCAAGGACGTCGTCTATGGGGGTGTAGGGCAGGCTGAGAGATTGGGCAACCGTGGGGTGCGTCAGGTGGCCATGGATCGTATTGACGCCGCTTCGCAGCCAGCGGAGCTTCTCCATCCCTACTTCCAGCCCCAGATCGGCAATCTCCGTCAAATAAGGGAGCGCGGCACTGGTGAGGGCGAAGGTGGAGGTCCGGGCTACGGCGCCGGGAATATTGGTGACGGCATAGTGGATGACATTCTCTTCTTCGTACACCGGGTCGGAGTGAGAGGTGGGACGGGTTGTTTCGATGCAGCCGCCCTGGTCCACGGCCACGTCGACGATGACGGAACCGCCTTCCATGGACCGAACCATCTCCCGGGTCACGATTTTAGGTGCCTTGGCTCCAGTGACCAGCACGGCACCGATGAGAAGATCGGCTCTGGCAATGGCGGTGGCAATGTTCTGCTTGATGGGCGTTAAGGTCATGATATTCCCGGCAAAGCGGTCATCCAGGATTTTGAGTCGCCGGGGATCCTTGTCGATTACCGTCACCTGGGCGCCCATGGCCCGGGCGATCCGGGCGGCATTGGCGCCGACGATGCCGCCGCCGATGATGACCACTTCGCCGTTCCGTACCCCCGGTACGCCGGAGAGGAGAATGCCCTTGCCGCCGTTGTGGCTCTCCAGGTAATAGGCTCCGGCCTGGACGGCCATGCGGCCGGCGATCTCGCTCATGGGTACCAGGATCGGCAGGGTCCCATCTTCCGATTCGATGGTTTCGTAGGCGATCGCGGTGATCTTCTTCTTTATCAGAAATTCGGTAAGCGGTCCGTTGGCGGCCAGGTGCAGAAAGGTGAAAAGGATTTGCCCCTCCCGGAAGTGGGTGAATTCCGATGGGAGTGGCTCTTTGACTTTGAGAATCAGTTCTACTTCGGCGAACAGTGTCCTGGGGTCGGGAACGATTTTGGCGCCGGCTTTTTCAAATTCCCGGTCTGCAATACCGCTGCCGACACCGGCGCCCTCTTCCACCAGAATGCGATGCCCCGCTTCCACAAGCTGTTCGACGCAGGCCGGTGTGGAGGCGACCCGGCATTCGTTGTCTTTGATCTCTCTCGGTATTCCGATAATCATGGCTTATGACTCTATTCCGTTACGGTCAGATCCGTGTAAAGGGAAGCACGCCGGTCACGGAAGAAGCCGCTCTGCTCCCGCACTTCCTGCACCATGGCAAGATCGACGTCGGCCATGAGAATATTCTCCTTCACGGCCACGGGCTCGGCGATGAATTCGCCCAGGGGGTTGACGCAGAAGCTCTCGCCGTAGAAGTCGAGCCCCTTATCGTGCCCCACCCGGTTGACCCGGAACACAAAGAGATTGTTGACGAAGGCGTTGGCCGCGATGACATGGTACCACCGTTCCTGGGACGCATAGGCCGCGGCCGTGGGGGCAAAGATGATCTCCGCACCCTTGAGCGCCAGTACCCTGGCGGGCTCGGGAAAGAAGTTGTCCCAGCAGAGTTGAACCCCGATGCGTCCATAGGCCGTATGGAACACCGGCAGCCCCTGTTCGCCGGGAGCGAAATAGTATTTTTCTTTCCAATCAGGGATATGGGGGATATGAAGTTTCTGATAGACGCCGGCAAGACTGCCGTCCCGATCAAAGACCGCGGCTGACGAAAAGTGCTTGTCCCCCTTTTTTTCAAAGAAGGGGCAAACAAGAACCACCTCATGTTTTCGAGCCGCATCGGCCAGACGGGCCATGATTGCATCGTCCCGCTGGGAGGCGAGGGAGAAGTGGTCGTCCTTTTCTTCGCTCAGGAACCATTGGTTGAGAAAGAGTTGGGAAAAGCATAGGATCCGGGCGCCGCTGTCGGCCCCGTGGGCAACGTATCGCAGCCCCTTCTGAAGGTTCTCTTCGAGTGTCTCGGAAGAGGCAATCTGGATACCGGCGATTTTAATAGCCCTTCTCCTTGCCGTCGGGGCTCACTGGCCGCAACACTTTTTGTATTTCTTGCCGCTGCCGCAGGGGCACGGGGCGTTTCTGCCGATCTTCTCGCCCTTGACCACGGTTTTGGCCTTGGTCGCACCGCCGCCGCTCTGACCGTGGCTCAAATGCATTTCCTGACGGCGCCGGGCACGGGCGAGTTCGACCTCCTCCGGTTTTTCTATCTGAACGTGGAAAAGGGTGGTAATGGCATTTTCATCAATCCGCTCCAGCGATTCCTGGAACATGTTGAACCCTTCCTTCTTGTACTCCAGCAGCGGGTCCCTTTGTCCGTAACCCCGAAGGCCGATCCCCTCCTTGAGGGCGTCCATACCGAGAAGATGATCCTTCCACTGGGTATCGAGAGACTGGAGAAGAACCATCTGCTCCACATGGCGCATGAAGGATTCCCCGAATTCGACTTCCTTCTGATAGTAGGTATTGGTAATATGGGCTTTCAGTTTCTCCTTGAGGTCATCGAACTCCAATCCGCTGATTTCCCCATCCTCAAAGGGAAGAGGCAGATTGAAGATCCGGTGGTAGAAGTCTCCCAGTCCCTCCAGGTCCCAGGTTTCCCCCGTCTTCTCTTCAGCCAGATAGGTGCTCAGATAGCGCTGCAGAAGGTCATCCACGATCTCCAGGATCATCTCCTTGGTTTCTTCACCCTGAAGGATATCCCTGCGCAGTGTGTAAATCGCCTCCCGCTGCTGGTTCATGACATTGTCATATTCCAGAAGCTGTTTTCGGATGTTGAAGTTCTGGGCTTCCACCTTCTTCTGGGCGTTCTCGATCGCCCGGGTGACCATCCGGTTTTCGATGGGCACATCCTCTTCGAGGCCGAGACGATCCATGACAGACGAAATACGATCGGAGCCGAAGATGCGCAGAAGGTCGTCATCGAGGGCGAGATAAAAGCGGGAACTTCCCGGGTCGCCCTGTCGCCCGCTTCGACCTCGGAGCTGATTGTCGATGCGCCGGCTTTCGTGGCGTTCCGTGCCGAGTATATGGAAGCCGCCGGCCTCAAGGACCTTCTCCCGCTCCTCGGTGCACTGCCGGGTGAAGTGTTCCACCAGGGATTCGTACTTTTCGCTCCCTTCGCCGGCCTTGGCGTGGGCGAGAAACTCCGGATTGCCCCCGAGGACGATGTCCGTTCCGCGGCCCGCCATGTTGGTGGCAATGGTGACCGCCTGAAAGCGGCCCGCCTGAGCCACGATTTCCGCTTCCCGTTCGTGCTGCTTGGCATTGAGCACGTTGTGGGAGATCCCTTTTCTCTTGAGTATGGCCGAAAGCTTTTCCGAGTTTTCAATGGAGATGGTACCCACCAGAACCGGCTGTCCCCGCCGGTGGCAATCTTCGATCTCACTAACCACGGCTTTGAATTTTTCTTTGCCCGTTTTGTAAATCAGGTCTGAAGCGTCCTTGCGGATCATCGGTTTGTTGGTGGGAATCACGATGACTTCGAGGCTGTAGATCTTGTTGAACTCTTCGGCTTCCGTATCAGCGGTTCCCGTCATGCCGGCGAGCTTCTGGTACATTCGGAAAAAGTTCTGAAAGGTGACTGTCGCGAGGGTCTGGTTCTCCTTTTCGATCTTCACCCCTTCTTTGGCTTCCAGGGCTTGGTGGAGGCCGTCGCTGTAGCGTCGTCCCGGCATGAGGCGGCCTGTGAATTCATCGACGATGAGCACCTCATTCTCTTTCACCACGTAATCGATATCCCGCTTAAAGAGGGTATGGGCTTTCAGCGCCTGGTTCACATGATGCACAAGCTCGATGTTACTCGGGTCGTACAGATTCCCCATCCCCAGAAGCTGCTCAACTTTTTCATTTCCTTCCTCCGTCAAGGCGGCGGAGTTGGTCTTCTCATCGATGGTATAGTCTTCATCTTTTTGGAGCCGGGGGATGATCTTGTCGATCTTGTAGTATTTATCCGTTGATTCTTCGGTGGGGCCTGAGATGATCAGGGGGGTCCGGGCTTCGTCGATCAGGATACTGTCTACTTCATCGACGATGGCATAATGAAACTCACGCTGCACATAATCGGTAAGCCGGAATTTCATGTTGTCCCGGAGGTAGTCGAAGCCGAACTCATTGTTGGTGCCGTAGGTGATGTCGCACCCATAGGCCGCCTTCCGTTCTTCTTCGGTGAGTCCGTGGACGATACAGCCGACGGTCAGTCCCAGAAAATTGTAAAGCTTACCCATCCAGGTGCTGTCCCGTTTCGCCAGATAGTCATTGACGGTGATCACGTGGGCGCCCTTTCCCTCCAGAGCGTTGAGATAGACCGCCAGGGTTGCCACAAGGGTTTTCCCTTCCCCCGTCTTCATCTCCGTGATGCGACCCTGGTGCAGAACGACTCCGCCGATGAGCTGAGAGTCGAAATGACGCATCCCGAGGGCGCGCACCGATGCTTCCCGGGCGACGGCAAAAGCCTCGCAGAGCAGGTCATCCAGCGTTTCCCCCTCAGCCAGGCGGCTCTTGAATTCTACCGTTTTCCCGGCCAGTTCCGTGTCCGAGAGAGGTTGGACAGTCGGCTCCAGGGCGTTGATCTGCTCGGCCAGAGGCTGGATCTTCTTGAGTTCCCGCTCATTGCGGGTTCCCAGGATTTTTCTTAGGAGATAGGCAAACATGGATTCCTTTCGGGGGGAAGATGGAAATCTGCAACAAAAAGAAAACCCCCAGCATAGCTTATGCCGGGGGTATCCTATCGTAATTGATGCGGTTTTTCAATGGAAAATCCGAGATCCCGATGGAGACGCGGGCGACGTCAGTTCAGGATATATTTCATCGGATTTACAGGCACATTGTTGACGACGATTTCATAATGGAGGTGGGGACCGGTGCTGCGCCCCGTATTGCCCACATAGGCGATCAAATCGCCGCGCTTGACTTTGTCCCCCACGGTCACGACTATTTTCGAATTGTGTCCGTACCGGGTTACGATGCCATTCCCGTTGTTGATCTCCAACATCTTCCCGTACCCATAATCGGTAACCACCCGGGTGACGATGCCGTCGCAGGGGGCGATGACCGGGGTTCCAGAGCGTGCCGCGATGTCCAGTCCGTCATGCTTCTTACGGTAGCCCGTAAAGGGGTCGGTCCGCGAACCCCAGCCAGACGTGACCCAGCCCCGTACGGGCCAGATGGACGGTGTGGAGGCGAGAATCGATTTTTGTTCCGAAAAGAAATCCACCAGTTCCTGGAAACTGATTTCCTGTCTGGCAGTCCCCTGCCTCAAATCATTCAAATCTTCCGATATCTGTTTGGACAGGTCAGTCTGATAAGCCGGTGGAAGGGAGACATCTTCCGGTCCACCCAAGCCGAGGAGCCGATCGTGATCCACCGCCTGTTCCAGGTCCGCCATGACCCTGAGTTTATGATCGAAGTTCTTGACCGAGTCCAATTCCGTTTTGATCAGTCCCAGGCTCTTGGTGAAAGCCTGAATCTGGAACCGCTGAACCGTATTTTCCTGACGGAGGACATTGAGGTCCTTGAGCTGGCCTTTCATCTCGATATAGTCGGAGACGAAATAGACGGTGAGCAGCGAGGTGACCAGCAAGAAGACGACAGCTGTGGAGATCAGCTGAAAGGGTGACAGGGCCGGCACTTTCAGCTTTCTGACCTTGGCCGTCGGGTCCGACATGATCATTACGGTATACTTTTTCATCGCTTTTCCTCGGAGATGTTAGCAGGGATGACCTTTACGCTGTATCTCGAATCTCACAATATATCTATCAAGGAATGGTATGTCAATCATTTTTGAGGTCCCGAATCATTTTTCAGTCAACCCTGTCCATGCCTTACCGTACTACCTAATTATAACAACCAGCGGAAAAAACTGTCAATCTGTAAATTCTCAGGAGAAATGGGCGATCTGCCCCGGTCTGGGGTTGTCCCAGGGAGGCAAACAGAAGCAGTGTACCGATTTGCCCCGGGCCGGCCGGTCCACAACGGCATCAGCCGTTATCGCCAACGACCTGTGTCAGAAACAGGTCGACCAGCTCGGGGTCGAATTGGGAGCCTTTGTGCCGTTGAATCTCCTCAAAGATGCCTTCCGGGGCCCGCCGTTCCGTCGCCCTGTCATGGAGCATGGCATCATAGGCCTCCACCAGTCCGATGATCCGGGAGACCACAGGAATTTCAGATCCCCTGAGACCGTCGGGGTAACCCTGGCCGTCAAACCTTTCATGGTGGGACCTGACAATGCTTCTGATATCGCCGAACCCGTCCATCTGGCTGAGCATCCATTCGCCTTCAATGGGATGGGCCTGGAGCAGATCATAGGGTTTCACCGCGGCCGTCTCCTTCCCCTGGAGTATTTCGTCGGGTACGGAAAGAAGGCCGATGTCGTGGAGGAGCGATGCATAACGGATGTTCTGGCGCTCTTGGGTGCTGGACATCCCGAGTTTGCCCGCCATTTTCAGGGCCAGGTCTTTGACCCGTTCGGAGTGGGCCATGACATAACCATCCTTTTTCTCCATCACGCCGGTGAGAATCTTCACCAGATTGTCGTTCTTTACATGGAGGAGATTCTCCCTGACCACCGTGTTGGTGATGTCCGAGATGATCTGAACTCCTCCAACCACGGCACCCTCGTTGTTCCGGACAGGTACGCTTTTCAGAGCCACAACGACTTCCCGGTCTTCCGGAAGGGCGATGGGCAGTTCCGGATCTTCCCGGGCTTCTCCGGTTTGCAGCACCTCCTGCAACCGGGCGAACATCTCGTTTTCTTCGCCGAGAAGCAGGGCACACGATTTCCCCATCACCCGGTCACCGGCAAAACAGAGGATCTCTTCCGCGGCGGCGTTGTATGCGATGACATGGCTCTTGGCATCAACGACCACCAAACCGAGAGGGAGCGATCCGAGAATGGTCTTTAACAGACTGGTTTGCCCCTGGAGCGTGTCTTTGTTCAACTGCAGCTGGAATCGGGCGAGGTCCTCCTTGCGGCTGCCGCTGACGATGGTCTCTTTAAGGCGGGATTCCATCTGGGCCAGGAGCCGGTTCTTCTCCATGAGCATCCGGGTCTGATCCTCTATGATCTTCTTCAAACGATCAATCTCTTCCATGCAGCAACTCCCTGGGAACCGTGTTTTTCGCCGGCGGTACCCAAGTGGGGACCGAATCGGCTGGGGCTGAGGCAAGAACACTCTTTAATATTGTAAGATGGCCCCCTGTTTCTTTCAACCAAAAAGATTACAAAAAACTTCAGGAGCCCTTAGAATGGGCAGAGGGGGGAAGGAA
>CAYUBU010000249.1:0-3916 GCA_964443105.1 uncultured Nitrospirota bacterium | reverse complement strand
GGACTGCATGAACTGATGCCTTGCCTCAGCATCACTGTAGGGCCCCAACTTGTCGGAGCCGCCCCAGATCGAGAGGATGCCGCTCCCGAAGTAGCCTTCTGCATCTCCAGGCTGTAGTGGGCCGGGAAGGTCTTGCTGGTTGGCTATAAATGGAGCGAACATTTCCCCGAGATGCTCTGAATTGTCGGGATTGGTCATCTTGTGGCAGGTATCGCAGTCGACACCGTCATCGTCGGCTGCGGCCAACCCGGAGCCGTCGGTGGGTATGGAACGTCCGGCATACCAGCCGCCCGTGCTGTGGCAGCGGATACAGAGATCGCCGGCACCGTCGAAATCCTGTTCGGCAATGGCCAGAGTGGCCCAGAAGATCGGATCCCGTCCGGCGTTCCCCATGGCACTGCCCCGCCAGCCAAAGGCCGGCTCGTTGGAATAGGCCCGCCCTTCGTCGTAACCGCCGTGGCAGTTGTCGCATTTGTCAGGGGATTCAAAGTTTGATACTTCTCCCGGCTGGGTACCGGGCTGCATGATTTCATTTGGGACTACATCGGCTGCGAAGCCTGTCCCCACCAAGAACAGAAAGATCAGGAGTGAACATGAGATTCTCTTCATTATTTATTCCTCCCCTTTGAGATGTGTTCGTTTCAACAAGAATAACCCTGAATCATTGTTAAAGACTGATCCACCCCTCCTTTCTCCCCCCGATGCTCATCTTGGAAATGTTCAATGACCACCGTCAGATGGATGGTCGAAAGCATTGGGCCTGACACATCTTTCCTTCGGACCTTCACGCCGGTCCCTATTTCGCGGCCTCATCAAACGGATCACCTGTCCTTTCGTGTCCGCACCCCGTGACCTTTATTGGTAGACCGGGCGCAACTCTACTCTCCCGCGGCGAAACTGGATGAGTAACTTTCTCCAGAAAAGCCTCAGCCGACCCAGCATCATGAATTTTGGAAAATAGCCCAACCTACCGCAAGTTCGCTGATATTGCAATTGTCATGGGGGCGTAAATCGCAAGCGCCCTTATCAGAAACGGTCTGAAAATCTCCAACGCCGTGTCGGAGAAGTTGAGGCGATTCCTGGCCGCGGAAGTGAGTCGATCTGTCCGAAGGGCCTTGCGTGTCAAACCCTATCCACGTTCTCGTTCGGGCATCCCCGAAATACAGCGCTGCTCTTTTTGCGGGGTTGGAAAACAGCAAGCGCTCACCAGGGCAGCGTACAGCTTTCACCGTAGAGCGGATCGCCGGTCTCCATGCCCGTGGGGGGCCGTATTGGCTGAGTAGTGGACGATCAGATGTATCTGGCATGGGAGACAAGATTTTCAACAGAATCCTTCGGTAAAACGCCCGACGGAATAAGTTCGGGAATAATAGGGGCCCCAACGTGCCTCCGCTGTCGAGAACCCGATTCCTGGCGTAGGTTCCTGGTTCCACGAGCCTTGGCGGAGGACTATCATTCCAAAGGCACGAGTAAGATTGCCTGGAATGAAATTCTTGTTTCAGTCAACGGGTATGGTGAAATTCTCGGTCCTGACGAATGTATATGATTAATTGCAAAATGGGTGCCTAAGTACTTTACAGTAGAATCTTCAAGGAGTTACATCTTTCATGAGCGTTGAAAAGTGCGTCTATTGGCTCATCGCTGTGTCAAATCACTCATGCGGTGCGCCAGGGATACTCCTTTTTTCCTTTTCTCCGATCGGTACGGCTGATGGAAGCCGGGGGATATGACGGCCGCTTCTATCTCCAAATTCTCGTTTTTTCTTGCAATCATTCGGTTGGTGTGCTAACTTCTGCCATTTGGATCTTCATGTAGGTAAGTATCTGTAAGCACGGCCTTTTTCGGGCCGGGGATCTTGGCAACACCGTGTTCTTATGGATGACAGTGTCATCGAAGGGCACCATCTCACACATACTCTGATCCTACGGGGCGGTCGCCGAGCCTTCGGGTCCGGCGTTCCCGGCGGAAATGAGGGGTATGGCGGAAACAACCAAAACTCAGGGAGGAACAGGTTATGTCCATTATTACCATGAAGGAACTGCTCGAGTCGGGGGTTCACTTCGGACACCAGACGAATCGATGGAATCCGAAAATGAAGAAATACATTTTCGGCGACCGGAACGGGATTTACATTCTCGATCTGCAGAAAACGCTGCGCAATATCAAAGAGATTCACAATGTGGTGAAAAAGACCGTGGCTGACGGCAAAGCGATCCTTTTCGTCGGTACCAAGAAGCAGGCCCAGGAGGCGATTGCCGAGGAAGCGACGCGATGCGGGATGTATTACGTGAACCAGCGCTGGCTTGGTGGGACGCTTACCAATTACAACACTATCAAGAACAGCATTGCGAAGCTGAAAAAATTCGAGAAAATGAAAGAGGATGGAACCTACGAGAAGTTCCACAAGAAAGAAGTGCTCATGTTTGAAAAAGAGCGGGTCAAACTGGAGAAGTACCTGGGTGGCATTAAGGATATGCCCGGTCTCCCGGGGGCGCTCTTTATCATCGATCCCAAGAAGGAGCGGATTGCCGTGCACGAGGCCCGCATTATGGGGATCCCCATAATCGCGATTGTCGACAGTAACTGTGACCCCGATGAAATCGATTATGTCATCCCGGGGAACGACGACGCCATTCGATCGATTCGTTTGCTGACAACCAAAATAGCCAATGCGGTTCTGGAAGCCAAGGAGTCCCGCATGGCTGATGTGGAGGAAGAGATGCTGCAGGCCGCGGCCGCGGCAGACGTTACAGAGGCCACGGGGCAGGCTGAGGCGCCGCCGGCTCCGCCCGCTCCGTCGCAGTAGGGAATGCCGCGCATTATTAACATTATTAAGACGAAAACCCCAGGGGAAACCCATTCGATTTAGGAGGAGAATGATGAGCAGTATTTCAGCCGATCTGGTCAAGGAGTTGCGGGTACGGACAGGTGCCGGCATCATGGATTGCAAACGGGCCCTGGGTGAGACCCAGGGTGATGTGGAGTCGGCTATCGATTACCTGAGGAAGAAGGGGCTTTCCGCCGCGGCAAAAAAGTCGGGGCGGGTCGCCGCGGAGGGATTGGTCCATTCCTACATTCATGCCGGCGGAAAAATTGGTGTTCTGGTGGAAGTAAATTGTGAGACCGATTTTGTCGCCCGTAACGATGACTTCCAGAATCTCGTCCGGGATATCGCCATGCATATCGCCGCGGCGCGGCCGCGGTATCTGCAGCGAGAGGATGTCCCCGCCGACGAGATCGAGCGGGAGAGCACGATCTGTCGGGCCCAGGCCATTGAATCGGGCAAGCCGGAAAAAGTGCTGGAGAAGATTGTTCAGGGGCGGATGGAGAAATTCTACAGCGAATTGTGTCTCGTGGAACAGACGTTCGTGAAAGACCCCGACGTCACGGTGGCTGAACTTGTCACCCGGGCCATCGCCAAGATTGGTGAGAATATTCAGATCCGGCGGTTTGTGCGGTTCGAGCTGGGTGAAGGGATTGAGAAGAAGAAAGAAAACTTTGCCGAAGAGATTCAGGCCCAACTGAAGTAGGGACCGTCAGGTCCCGGTTCATCCCGGGACGAAAAGCGCGGCGGTGGGCAAGCCCCGGCGGGATGGCGGCGCTGGCCTGTAATGCTCTCAGAGTAGCCCTGACGCCGGAAAAGAGAGAAGGACCAGGATGGCGGACCGTCAGTTCAAGAGAGTCTTGCTGAAGTTGAGCGGTGAGGCCCTGATGGGCAAACAGGATTACGGTATCGACATCGACACCCTTCAGACGATTGGGGAGGAGATCAGGGATATTAGCCATCTTGACGTGTCGATCGCCATCGTGATCGGCGGGGGAAATATCTTCCGCGGGATCTCCGGGGTCGCCCAGGGGATGGACCGGGCGACAGGCGACTACATGGGCATGCTCGCGACGGTTTTAAATGCCCTGG
>CAYUBU010000248.1:0-2842 GCA_964443105.1 uncultured Nitrospirota bacterium | reverse complement strand
TAATTGGCGCGGTATGTGGGCGCATTTGCTTGTGGCACCATCACATACAAGGCTTCCTGAACATTGAGTGGGAGGCAAAGCAAGATTGCAATTATCTCCCGCGGATTTTATCTCCCTGCATGTCAACAAACCACAATAAAGTCCCGAATTGCAGTTAGAATCAACTAAGCAACTAGTTCCTGCAGAGCCTGGATCTACGCAGGTACCCGAGCTGGTCGGATTGGAACACTCGTATCCCGAGCAGCAGCTCTTGGACCAGTTCCCGGTTCCTAAACCGCAGGTGACGCCGCTGGAGAGACAAGTGGGCGGGGGTGGGGGTTTACACGTCCCTCCTTGACACGTTGTGCCCGATTCGCAGCTCCAGGGCGAATGGGTGCCCCCGCATGTATGGCCCTCAGGTAGTGTTGCACCAAAACCATGAGGTAAACTTGCAAAAGCCTCCGCCGGCATCAGCAGAAGCCCTAGCGAAATAGTGATAAAGATTAACAACGTCGGGATGAATAGATCTGAAACAGTGCCTTGTCCCATACAAAAACCGGACGCTGCTCTCTCGAGGAGTTCCGGTCGGGTCGCTTCCTGATTCTCGGAAGGCGTCTCAGCGAAAGCTTTCCGAAATTTTTCTCTGGTCATCTCGTTTCCCCCTTAGTTGGGGCCGATTCGCAGCTATAAGCGATATAACCCGAACCTGCACCATATGCGGAGCCGTTTGGAATTAAGCACGAGCCACTACAAATGGCGAAGATGTGGCAGAAACGCTGCAAACCGTAGCACAGTAAAAGTAATCGGCCCGTGCCTCCCCGGCCGTGAACACGAGCCCCCCCATGAAACAAAGAAAGAAGAGTACCGTGGGGATGGCTGAACGGGTTTTGTTTCTGACAGGAATCATCTAACTCCTCCAAATAAGTGCGGTCACGAACAGAGCCGAATCACAAAAAAAGTCTGGGCCGTTTCATGAACGCAGGCAACGGGCTAATCACATATTTTGAATATTCAATCATTTAGAAACAATTAAAGCTATATCCAAGAATAATCGGGAGAGATAGGCTGCGAGCAGTGCATTGCTCTGAATTGCTACTGTTATGATATCACGACACTTAGGATCCGACTACAATAATATTGGGCGCTATATGCTTGGCGGAGACTTGAATGCCAGGTGAATTGCCCACGTACACGAGGATCGGGTTTTTAGAGAGTCTTTGAAGAAGATGGAACGAGTTATCACAGGATGACTGGTTTCCTGTTCATCCTCATGGCTAATGGATTCATAGAACTCTCAAGACAATATTCCTGTACTCAGGAGCAGCTCAAGTTTTCGGAGGCCCCTTTGAGGCGATATCGAAAAACAGAGAGCCTCCTTCCTTTGCCGATCCGAGTCCCGCTCTGAGGACTTTTTCGTCTACCTGGCAACGGGCGAGGGTCTCCGTAATTTGCACACCCAAGTACTCAAGTATACGAGAGGCCATTGATACGCCGGATTTTCTCCAAAAAGCTGCGATGCCTCCACATCCCCCTCCTTTACAGGCTTGGTTACCTCCGTAAAGTGGTTCTAAATTGGAGACGAAATCCGGCCCGTCAGCCCTGAGCTCTCTATCACGACTGAAAGGAGCCCCGCCTGGCGCCTCTTTTGACATCACCATGATTGAGCGAAGTTTCGCCGCTCCATTGATCGCCGCCGAGATAGAGAGACGGGAGGAATACGCCCTTTCCGGCATTTGGGTTATTATTGGTAATATTTGGTAATTATAAGACGCAAGTTGTCCTGCCGAGCTGATTCAGGTTGACAAATTATCGCCTCTAAGTGTACTAAACGAACATACGCCTTTACTTTGCGCCGGAGGATAGAATGAAACGCCTGCTGACAACCAAAGAGGTGGCCGATTATCTGAAGGTCAACGAAAAGATGGTCTATACGCTGATTTCGGAGAAAGGGCTCCCGGCCAGCAAAGTGACAGGGAAGTGGCTCTTTCCCGTGGATCTGGTGGACCAATGGGTGGACAACAGCGCCTTGAACTATCCCCAATCGGGCACGCCGCTGCCGCCGTATCACGGACTCGTGATCATCGCCGGAAGCAATGACCCCCTTCTGGAGCGGGCCATCTCGTGGTTCAATGCCCGGAATCCCGATCAGGTTGTGGTCTTCGGTAATCTGGGGAGCACAGGGGGGCTGGGCGCCTTGCGGCGCAATCTCTGTCACATGGCGGCAAGCCACCTTCTCCAGGAGGGTGACGAGGAATACAATTTTGAATTCGCCAACCGGGAACTGGGTGAGATGCCCGCCATCGTCAATTTCTGCCGGCGGGAGCAGGGGCTTCTGGTCCGCAAGGGGAACCCCCATAATATCCGCTCCATTTCAGACCTCGGGCAGCCGGGAATTCGCCTGGTCAACCGTCCCCTGGGAACGGGAACCCGCCTGCTATTAGAGGGGGAACTGAAGAAGGCAGGGCTCACGGGTGAAAAAATTGATGGCTACGGAGACGAAGTCGGCCGACACCTGGACGTGGGACTGGAGGTTCTCGCCGGGCGGGCCGATGCCGGTCCGGCCATCCGGGCTGTTGCGGGACTCCTGGACCTGGACTTCCTCCCGTTGCGGTGGGAACGATTTGATTTGATGATGTCCAAAGAGCGGTTCTTCGATGAAGGGGTGCAGCGATTCCTGGGCACTCTCCATGAGAGAGGGTTTCGGGAGATGGCGGGGGCGTTTGAAGGTTATGACGTGAGCCTGAGCGGCAAGATGGTCTTCCCCCGGGAGCCAACAGATGAGAAAGAAGTCTAGTATCCGCTGCTGAATGCATTGTGTTCATGGAATGAGAGTAAAGGAGTTTTCTGATGAAGCGTGCGATTT
>CAYUBU010000247.1:0-2723 GCA_964443105.1 uncultured Nitrospirota bacterium | reverse complement strand
CCATTGATCTGATGCCCGACGGCGATCTTTTCAGCCGGCTCAAAGAGGAAAGGCTGCGGCGGCCGAATTCTCATATTCGAACTGTTCTTTCGGGGTGTCTGCCGAAACGCCTGGTTGAACGTTTCTGTGAATCCCGGATTGACAACAGGCCGCTGCAGGAGATAGGGGAGAAGGACTTAAAGGCCCTGGCAAAACACTTTCAGTTCTGGGAGGTCATGCCGGAAGGGACGGAAGGGTACGGGACGGCGGAAGTTACCGCCGGCGGTGTCGATACAACGGAACTATCCTCGAAAACCATGGAGGCAAAGAAGAAGAAAGGGCTCTACTTCGTCGGAGAGGTGGTTGATGTGACAGGCGATCTGGGGGGTTATAACCTGCAGTGGGCCTGGTCGTCGGGCTACTGCGCGGGGCAATTTGTCTAGCCTAGTTTCCATCCGGAAACGCCCCTTTTGCGAAATCTCTGCGTCGATCTGCGGAATTACTTGTGCGACGTACTCGAGTACGTCTCCGCGTAATTCCTTGATCTTCTTGACCTTTCACAAAATTGGCAGTTCCCGAATTGGAAACAATTTATTGTAACCATCCAGAGGTGAAGCGTTTCCGGATGGACACTAGCCTAAGTCTGTCGTCCCCTTGAAATGGCAACGGGGTGCCTGGCCGGCCTGCCTGGCACCCTTACCGTCCCCTTGAAAAGTGGAGGAATTGGTGTTAGATTCTGATGTTATGAGTGGCGAACTGCTCGATGGCGGTTTATCTATGATTGATACGGAGGTGATGCATGAAACCCAATGTTGCCGCCCAGCTCGACCCCGAGTATATGGAGGCACTCTACGAGCGATGGCAGCAGGACCCCGAATCCGTTGACGCCTCGTGGCAGCTCTTCTTCCAGGGTGTCGACCTGGCGTCCTGCCCCCGGGATTGCATCGCCGCCGGCCAGGCCCGGAACCAGTCCGGTGTGGCCTCCATGATCTATAACTATCGGGAGCAGGGCCACCGCATGGCTCGAACCAACCCCCTGTCGGCACCGCCTGCGATCATTCCCGATCTCCAGCTTTCCAACTTCGGTTTCGCCGAAAAAGATCTGGAACGGATTTTCGATACGGGGCACCTGCACCTTCCCCAGCGGGCAACCCTTCAGCAGATCATTCAAATGCTTCGGGATACCTACTGCGGTTCCATCGGGGTGGAGTTTCTTCATATACAGGACGTTCAGATTCGGCGGTATCTCGAATCTCTGATGGAACCGGTGCGGAACCGGCCTCTCCGGGAGCCGGCGGAGAAACGACGCATCCTGGAAAGACTGATGGACGCTGAATTCCTGGAGAAGTTCATTCAGGCGCGCTACCTGGGGCAGAAACGGTTTTCCATCGAAGGGGGGGAGACCTTCATTCCCATGGTCCGGTGGATGATCGATCTTGCCCCCGAAATGGGTGTGGAGGAGATCGTTCTCGGCATGGCCCATCGGGGGCGACTCAATGTGCTGGCCAATATCATGGACAAGTCGGAAACCATGATTTTCGCTGAGTTCGAGGACAACTTTCTGCCCGGGAGCGTCTTCGGTGATGGCGACGTCAAATATCATAAGGGCTATTCCTCCCAGGTGACCACATCATTCAAGAAGACAATCAAACTCAGCCTCACCGCCAACCCGAGCCACCTGGAGGCGGTGGATCCGGTGGTTTTGGGACGGGCCCGGGCCAAGCAGCGCCAGCGGGAGGATACGGCGGAGAGAAAAAAGGTCGTGCCCTTCCTGGTCCACGGTGATGCCGCTTTCTCCGGCCAGGGGATCGTGGCGGAGACGTTCAACCTGTCTCGCCTCAAGGGGTACGAAGTCGGCGGATGCGTTCACATTGTGATCAACAACCAGATCGGATTTACCACGCTTCCGGAGCAGGGCCGATCGTCCCATTATGCCACCGACGTGGCAAAGATGGTGGAAGCGCCCATTTTCCATGTGAACGGCGACGACCCGGAAGCCGCGGTACATGCCGCGGAACTGGCCCTCCGCTATCGGCAGAAATTCGGCCGGGATGTGGTCATCGACCTCATCTGTTTTCGGCGCCATGGTCACAGCGAGGGCGATGAACCCGGATTTACGCAGCCACTCTTGTACAAAGAGATTCGCCGTCACCCCACGGTGCGGGAAATCTACACCAAGCGGCTCGTGGCCGCCGGGGAACTCTCCATGGAGGAGGCGGAAAAACTGGCGGCCCAGTTCAGGGAGGGGCTGGAGGACGCCTATCAGAAGGCCAAGGGTCACGTCACGGAGGCGGAAATCGATGGGTTTCAGGGCGCCTGGCAAGGGCTGGGGGTTCCCTTCTCCTTTGAGGCCGTCGACACGGCGGTAAGCCGGGAGGTTCTGACGGAAGTGGCCAAGGGCGTCACCATGGTACCCGAGGGCTTTCGGCTCAATCCCAAGATCGCCAAGATGCTTCCCCCGAGGCTTGAAGCGGTGGAAACCAACGGCACCGTCGACTGGTCACTGGCCGAAGCCCTTGCCGTGGGGAGTCTGCTCATGGAGAATGTCCCCGTCCGTCTGTCGGGGCAGGATAGCGAACGGGGCACCTTTTCTCAGCGCCATCTGGTCTGGCGGGATACGGAAACAGCCGAACCTTACACACCGCTCAATCATCTGCGAAGCCCCCAGGGGCGTTTGTGCGTCTACAACAGCCCTCTGTCGGAAGCATCGGTCCTCGGTTTTGAATATGGCTACTCTCTCTCCG
>CAYUBU010000246.1:0-3798 GCA_964443105.1 uncultured Nitrospirota bacterium | reverse complement strand
AGAGGGCAGAGGACAGAAGACGGTGGGAAGACAAGATCCAGACGACGGACGCCGTGAGTTCGGTTCTATATATTCCATCGCGGCTTGACAAACGGTCTTTGTGTGATAGAGTTGGGTTTTATATTTCTCTTTAATTATCATATAGTTGAAAGGAGTTCGCCATGCCCCATCTTCCAGGTCCGTATCAGCGGTTCGTCAAGGAATTTCCTGAGATAAATGAAGCTTATAGCGCCTTCGCCCGGGCATGCCACGACCATGGCCCCCTGGACGAAAAGACCCGCCGCTTGGTGAAGCTGGGAATTGCGGTGGGACATGTGTCGGAAGGGGCGGTCAAGTCTCACGCACGCCGTGCCATAGAGTTGGGGGCAACACCGGAGGAGGTGACCCACGCAGTGCTCCTCGGTATGACCACTGTCGGGTTTCCCAAGACCACAGCCGCCCTCGAGTGGATCCGGGACGTTCTTCCCGAAGGGTAAGGCCGGAGGGAGCGAGACCGCACATGCAGGAAGAGATTTGGCACACTCTGGCCCGGGCCGTCGGGGACGATCCCCTGATTCAGTCTGTGGCCGAGGTGTCCCGGGAGCAGGGGGCTGACGTCTTCCTCGTCGGCGGGTGGCTCCGTGACTCTATTCTCGGGCGTATCTCCAAGGATTACGATTTTATTGTCGACGGAGACGCTGCCGCTCTGGCGCAAGAGGTTGCTGCCCGTTTGGGGGGCTCTTTCTTTATCCTGGGGCGGGAGGCGGTGCCGAACTACCGCATTGTTGCCCGGGGTTGCACGCTCGACCTCGTACCCCAACACCCCGGAGGACTGACGGAGGAGCTCCACCGTCGGGACTTTACCATCAATACTCTCACCTTCGGGCTGGGGGATGGGCAATTCTTCGATCCCTTCCATGGGCTCCGGGATATAGAGGACCAGGTGGTCCGTATGGTCTCGCCGGAGGTCCTGGAAGCCGATCCTCTCCGGATGCTCCGGGCCGTTCGCTTCTGTGCCGTTCTTGGCGGCTTCGGCCTTTCTGATAAGACGGCTGCCGAGATTCAGCGGGCCCCGGCCCGCCTTGCAAAATCGGCGGTGGAACGGCTCCGGGAAGAGATGGACCGGATCGTGGTGTCGGGCCGGGCCGCCCCCGCCCTCTCCCTCATGCTGAAACTGGGCCTTTTCGACGTCGTTTTCCCCGAACTCCGTCCCCTCAAGGGCCTCTACCAGGGGCCCTATCATCATCTGGACGCCCTCACCCACACGGTGACGGCTGTGGAACAGGTGGATGATCTTGTTTCGCTAACGGCCCCTTTCATCTATCCCATCGATCTGACGCCTGAAGACCGGATCGTGCTCGGCTACGCGGTTCTCTTTCACGATTTGGGGAAGGCCGAGAGTCGTACCACCGATCCCGACGGCCGACCCCATTTCTACGGTCACGAGAAGCAGGGCGCCGAAAAGGCTGCGGCGCTGATGGCCCGCTTCGCTTTCCCGGGAAAACGGGCGGCACGGATCAGCCATCTCATCCGTTTCCATGTGGTCGGCCTGGGCCTGATCAGCGCGGGGTACACGGAAAAGGCTCTGCGTAGGATCGTGGGGAAACTCGGTGCCGATCTGCCGCTCCATGTCCTCCATTCCCTTGCTGACCGGCGGGCGGCCCGGGGGGAGCGGTTCGAAGAGATGGAGAGGCGGACCATCGCCGTGGGGCAGGCCCTGCTCGACACCTATCTCCATGAGGGCTTCGAGATCCTGGCCCCGCCGCAGTTGATTGACGGCGGGGATGTGATGGCGGCACTTGGCTTGACGCCGGGCCCCGCCGTCGGCGAGATACTCCAAAAGGTTCGGAAACTGCAAGTCGATCGGGTGATCGCCACCCGGGAAGATGCCCTCGCACTCCTCACCCGGTTGAAAGACCAGTACCCTCCTTCTGTTCAGCAATAAAGCCCTCCGGAGGGACGGACAAACACCTTGACACAAAGATATGCCGGTGTTAGGATTTTTCATCTTTTGGGGGCATGGTTGAACAGATTGGTTCTCTTTTTAGCATCGGGATTTTACAGTGGTTATGCCCCACATGCTCCCGGAACCGCAGGGACACTGGTCGGTATTGCCCTCTATATTCTGCTAAGTCCACTTTCACTCAAATTATACGGCATTCTGACCCTATCGATTCTGTTTCTCGGGGTGTGGGTGTCGGACCGGGTTGAAGCGATCCGCGGTGAGAAGGACAGCAGCCTGATCGTCATCGATGAGATCGCCGGTTTTCTGGTCACCATGTTCGGCTTGCCCTTCCACGGGTTGACGGTGGCCGCGGGATTTGTGCTTTTCCGGATTTTCGACATTGCCAAGCCCTTCCCCATCGGTATGATCGACCGGCGCTTGCCCGGCGGATGGGGCGTCATGCTGGACGATATCGCGGCAGGGATCTATGCCAATCTTGTGCTCCGATTGCTGGTCAGGGGTTTTCTCTAATGATTGCTGAGATAGTCACGCTCACCCACGACGACACCGCGGCGGCAGAGCCCGAATTGTTCGATGGTTCCGGTGCCCGTGCACGGATGAAAGATCTGCTGGAACAGGCGGGGTTTCAGGTGTATTCGGAGCGATGGCTCAGCGGAGATGAGCGGATGATCGAGGCCGCTCTGATCGCTTCCGCCGGTCTTTTCGACTTGGTGGTGGTTCTCGACAGGCCGTCTCCGGGGGGTGAAAAGATGCTCCGCAAACTTCTGGCTCAGGTGAGCGGGAGCGGACTTCAGCTGGCCGAGGATCTCCTCGCCGATCTCAAGAGTTACTATCGGAAGCAGGGGCTGGAAATCCCGAAAGATATCGACAAGCAGGCGCTCCTTCCCCGGAAAGTAAGCTGGATCCCGCCGGTGAACGGGATTCGGCCGGGCTTCATGACCGTACTGAAGGGAAAACATTTTGTGGTCCTTCCCGATGACCTGCGGGAAGCGGAACAGATGTGGCACCCGTCCATTACAAGTCTCATCCGGCAGGGCCGGGGCTTGGCGGTCCACTCCCTCTCCAGGCGGTTCCGTTTTGTCGGGTTGTCCGCGGACCCGATTGTTCCGGCGATTCAGGAGGCCCGAAAACCGGTGAAGATTTCTTTCAGCAGGGACGGCTGTATCGCGACGGTGACGCTTTTCATGCAGGGGGAAGATCCGGCTGTCCTGGAGCGGGAACTGGAAAGAGTCGGGAATTGTGTCATCGGTGACCTGGGGGGCGACTTTATTTGTGAAGGGGACGAGAGTCTCCATGAACTGGTGGGCAAACTTCTCATCGGCCAGTCCCGGTCCATCGCTCTTGCCGAGTCCTGTACCGGCGGCTTGATCACGTCGCTCCTGGTGGAGGTGTCGGGGATCTCCTCCGTTCTCGAACGGGGTGTGGTGACCTACAGTAATGAGGCCAAGACGACACTCCTCGGTGTGCCTGAGGAGGTGATTCGGGAGAACGGGGCGGTGAGCCGGATCACGGCGCTCAAGATGGCCATTGGTATCCGGGAAAACGCCGGGACCGATCTCGGCCTGGCGGTGACGGGGATTGCGGGCCCCACGGGAGGCACGTCGGAAAAACCGGTGGGAACGGTCTTCATCGGGCTGGCCACCCCCGGGGGGAATGAAGTCCATGAATATCATTTTCAGGGCGACCGGAAGGCGATTCGTCTTCAGGGTGCGCAGATGGCGTTGGATCGGGTGCGGCGGTATCTGGTGGGGGTTTGACGGCGGAGGACGGATGACGGACGACAGAGGACGGACGACAAGAGCAAAAGCGATTTACCGCAGAGGCGCAGAGGGCGCAGAGAAAAGCAACTACTT
>CAYUBU010000245.1:0-7176 GCA_964443105.1 uncultured Nitrospirota bacterium | reverse complement strand
CAAATCTGTAAGCTATACAGCAAATTCTGCACATGAAGTTAGTGAAAAACGTCAAGGCCCTCCACTTGTAACGGTCACGGCAGATTCTGAAAACACTCATAGGCACCGATACGCTTGTGCTCGAATCAAAAGGGATCCTTTCGCCTAAGCACCCTCACATACGACACACAAAAAAAGGGTTCCCAGGCTGATACATGCCTGAAAACCCTTGTGCTTTCATGGTGAGCCGTGCAGGGATCGAACCTGCGACCCGCTGATTAAGAGTCAGCTGCTCTACCAGCTGAGCTAACGGCCCACATGATTTCCCCGCAAACAGCTCATCTGCTGCGTTTTATCGATTCTCTCGTCACTGCGGCGTACGGAAAGTACGCCTCATTCCTCGAGAATCTCGCGCCTTGCATCTAAACTGTTTGCGACGGAATCAATTCTTCTTCGATCGTCAAATGGGGTTTCGGTCCCCGAATTTTCTGGCGCGCCCGGCAGGACTCGAACCTGCGACCTGCGGATTCGAAGTCCGACGCTCTATCCATCTGAGCTACGGGCGCACGCTTTGGAAATTATAGAATTAGATTGGGGTGAGTGAGGGGACTTGAACCCCCGGCCTCAAGGGCCACAACCTTGCGCTCTAACCACCTGAGCTACACCCACCACGATTTAGTATATCGAAATCAGGAAAATAGAAAACGGGACTATTATCTTATGAATGAGCGAGCCGTCATCCCTCTTCGACTTCCCATCTTCCCTATCTCTATCTCTGAATTTACTGGCGCGCCTGCAGGGATTCGAACCCCGGACCCACGGCTTAGAAGGCCGTTGCTCTATCCGACTGAGCTACAGGCGCCAACTTGAGAAATTGGTCGGGGCGAGAGGATTCGAACCTCCGACCCCCTGCTCCCAAGGCAGGTGCGCTAACCAGACTGCGCTACGCCCCGTCAAGCGTCCTCATACCGACAGGGCCGCAGAGTCGATCCCTGAAGAGATGGGGAATTATAGTGACTTTTGTGACCGATTTCAACCCTTTTCCGTATTCAGAAGGTCACGGAGGATCTGGGCAGCGTTTTCCAGAGCAATGGCCCGATGGCTGATCTTGTTCTTCTCTGCCGCCCCCAGCTCGGCAAAGGTTTTCTCCCGATCGGGAACGATGAAAAGGGGATCGTAACCGAATCCCTGCTCACCCCTCAGTTCCCTGGCGATCAGCCCTTCACACTCCCCCTCCGCCACGAACACCTTGCCCGACGGCCGGGCGATGGCGATCACACAGACAAAGCGGGCCGTTCGTTTTTTCACCGGCACATCTTCCAGCTCGTGGAGCAGCTTTTCATTATTCTTTGCGGGGGTGGCATCGTCTCCGGAATAGCGGGCGGAAAGAACGCCCGGCCTCCCGTTCAGTGCGTCGACCACAAGCCCCGAATCGTCCGCCAGGGTGAGCCGCCCCGTCAGTTTTGCGATTGTCAGCGCTTTCTTTCGGGCGTTCTCTTCGAAGGTAAGCCCGTCCTCCTCCACTTCAGGAAGGGAGGGAATATCGTTTATGCTGATGATGTTGAGATTCTGCCCGTCCAGGATCTGGCAAATCTCCGCGATCTTGTTCTGGTTCGTGGTGGCAAGCACAAGATCCATAATGGACACCTCTTTTCAGACTTCAAGGAGAGCTCCGAGGGCTTCTTTCTGGATGGCGATCAGTTCCCCGATTCCCTTCTCCGCGTGGGACAACATGCTGTCCATCTCATCCCGAGTAAACGCTTCCTGTTCCGCTGTGCCCTGTATTTCGACGAAATGACCGGCCTCGGTCATGACCACGTTCATGTCAACATCCGCTCTCGAGTCCTCATCGTAGCAAAGATCGAGCAGGACCTCTCCTCTAAAGACACCGACGCTGATGGCCGCCAGGCATTGGGTCACGGGCACAGTCGGGATCAATCCGCCTCGCTTCATCCAGTCCAGCGCGTCGACGAGTGCGATAAAGGCCCCCGTAATCGACGCCGTTCGGGTCCCGCCATCGGCTTGGATCACGTCACAGTCAATCATGATGCTTCGTTCGCCGAGAGCCTGCATATCGACGACCGCCCGCATAGACCTGCCGATGAGGCGCTGAATTTCATGGGTTCGACCGCCGACTTTCCCCCGGGACGATTCACGGAACATCCGGTCTGTCGTGGACCGAGGCAGCATCGCGTACTCGGCCGTTACCCACCCCCGACCCGAATCTTTGAGAAAGGGGGGCACCGACTTCTGGACCGACGCCGTGCAGATCACCCGGGTCTCGCCCATTTCGATCAATGCCGACCCCTCGGCGTGGCGAATGAAATTACGGGTAACCTTTACAGGCCGAATGGCATCATTCTCGCGGCCGTCAATCCGTACCATTTTCTCCTCCCAGGCAAATAAAACGCATTTGCCGACCCCATGAGGAGTCGGCAAAAAAGTCTCGGCTATCCTAATGACTTTGGCCGGAAGAGTCAAGCAGATTCCCCAAAACTCTCTCCAGGGAACGGGGCGCCGAGCAAGCCTGACTGGCACCCTTATTTGTCTTTTGCATTCAACAACTTGGACGGATTGTGCTTAGAGAACCACCCGTTCTATGTCGCCCAAGGCATGGGGAAGGAACCGTTCGCCGATCTTGCGGAAACTGTCGGGGGCATCGGTAACGAAGAACTTGCGCAATGGCCGCGGGCTCTCGGAACGGAGTAAAGAGCGGGAAGCAAGGAGCTTCTGGGCTTCATAGGCCGTTTCCAAGGCTGAGTCCACGAGGGTCACACTGGGGCCCATGACCTCCTGGATCGCCTTCTTCAGGATAGGATAGTGGGTGCAGCCCAGGACCAGGGTGTCAATATCGGTCTCACGCATGGATCCCAGGTACTCCCGGGCGACCTGCGCTGTGAGCGGATGGTCCCCCCACCCTTCTTCCGCCATGGGAACAAAAAGCGGACAGGCTTTCCCGTGGACTTCCACACCGGGAGAAAGCTTTCCGATCACCTCCACGTAAGCACCGCTGGCGATGGTGGCCTCGGTCCCGATGATGCCGACCTTGCCGTTGCGGGTGTAGTTGAGGGCGGCACGGGCACCGGGGACGATGACACCGAGAACGGGTATTGAAAAACGGGACTGGAGCGCGGGAATGGCAACCGACGACGCCGTGTTGCAGGCGACGATCACCATTTTGATCTCCTGCTTCATGAGGAAATCGGTAATTTCCAGAGAATAGCGGATAACGGTTTCAGGAGATTTGATCCCGTAGGGCACCCTGGCGGTGTCCCCGAAATAGATCATGTCTTCACCAGGGAGGTGCCTCATGACTTCGTGAAAAACCGTCAGTCCCCCCACACCTGAGTCAAAGATTCCGATGGGTCGATTCAAAAGAAGCTCCTTTCGGCAGCTCGGGACGACGGCGAAGGGAACGCCTATTCTCCGCCAATCCGTCTCCGCCCCCGAATGTCCAAATGCCCCAGGAGGGTGTCGGCTTCCTTGCCATCCAGGGTAATCTTGATTCTCTCAACCGTGGGAAAGTTCTCTATCAAAGTCCGCTCCATGGCGGCCAGAATCAGGTGTTCCATCATGACGCCCACCTTTTTGCCCCGTTTCTCCAAAAATTCCAGATCCACATAGGCGCACCCTTCATGGAGGTAGAGTTCACGGAGCCGGACCCCGGGCCCCAGGAGTGGATAGAGGTTCTCAGTACGAGGCCCCTGGAGGAACAGGACAAAAACCTGGCGGAGACGGTCATCCAGTTCTTCGGTACCATAAATCTGTCGGTTTTCCGCCTCCAGGGTCAGTTCGGGGCCCAGAAAGAACACCTTCACCGGGACCTGTTCTTCCCTGGAAATATCCCTGAAAAAACCGGGCAGATAGACCTCTTGCAGTTCCTCGCGCTTCGGCACCTCCGCCGGACGGCAAAGGGAGAAAACAATCACGAGGAGGAGAAGCATGGCGCCGGCAATCACCAGCGGGCGCTTGGGCCCAGTTTTTTGTTCTTCTGATTCAGTCAAGACCGGTTCCCGTGGTTTGGCTTTTGAGAAACAGCTGTATGCCCTCAAAGACGGCTTCCGCTATCTTTTCCAGATTTTCTTCCCGACCCAGTTCATTTTCGACGATGGGACTCGTAAGCACCGCCGGCTCGATGAGCACCGACGCCATTTCCACCGTCCGCAACAAATAGAGGGGCATCCCCAAAAGATCGGGATCGCCGCCGTCGGGAAAGGCGGCACCCAGAGTTTGCTGCAGCATGGCACCCAGGTTTCTGGAGTTTTCTCTGTGGGAAATCTGCTGGTTCCCCCAGATGGTGAGAGGGACAACCGGCGGTGAACCCTCGCCGGGGGCCGGCTCAAAATAAAAGAGACTGGCCCCTTTCCCCAGTTGGCCTGGAAAACCTCCCATGTGAATACTGATGAATAGGGAACCATGGTGGTTGTTGGCGAAAGAGGCCCGATCATCCTGGGAGAGTAACCGGTCGTCGGAGCGGGTCAGAAACGCGGGCAGTCCCAACCGCTCATCGATTCGACGCTTGACACGAAGGCTGATGTCGAGACTCAAGTCCTTCTCAGTCAGGCCTCCGGGACCGACGACTCCCGCATCTTCACCGCCGTGTCCCGGATCGAGAATAACCACAGGCTGCTGCGGGGCGGCGGATGCCGCTCCGCCGGGGACGAGGAAGGCAAGCACACACAAGAGGCGGATTAGGGCTGGCGATGGAAATTGTCTTGAAAACAACAGATCCCTCCAAATATGACGCCGCACGGCCGTGACGATCTGCTTGCAGACCACGTGATGATAGAGGAAGATGACTACGGTGTCAAAAGAAATTCATGGTCCCGGGCTGAACGGCAGGGTGCCGCACAGGAGACAGCGTGACGAGAAATCACGGGGGAATGGCCCCCAACCCCGCTTTGGCAAAAGGGGGATGAGACTCTGCCTGACGGTCGTATCGCGGCTCGCCATCCCGCATCAACGGAGGCAACAGACCCGCACACTTCAGACAGAGTCAGATAGACTCTGACCCGGCCCTGAGGACCGGGTTTTTGAGATCGAATGGATAGAATTCACGGGGGAGTTAATTTAATGATTAACCGACTTGGGGAAGAATTTCGCGCAGAGTTCATTATAGAGAATCTGGTGGCCTTCTTTCACGAATTTCTCCCGGCCCACCTGGTTGACCTCCTGTATCACCACGTTGGCCACATACGCCTCAAATTCGGAGAAAGAGTCTCGCTCCTCTTCCGTCAGCTTCCGGAACTCCTGATCGTAATACCGGAGATTGCCCATATGACGCTGGTACATAACCGACAGCAATTGCGAGTGGCCCCGAAGTTTGTAATAATACTTGCGGTTCGGCTCGATAAAATTGAGACAGGCTTCTCTGTAAGTTTCGAAAAGCTGGCCCTCGCTGACCTTTATCCCCTGTATAACCGCTTCCTGGGAGTCTGAATCAGCGGCCGCAATGCGGGGGGCCATCTTGGCGTCGACGGCCTTGCGGGTTGAAGGCTTGTTGTTCAGGTGCCGGCTGATCCATACCAGTTTTTTCAGCGTTTCCTGCCGCGTTTGAAAGGACTCCTGCAGTTTCTTCGCCGCCAACTCCAGCTCCTCCGCGCTTTTTCTCAAATCCTCTGAAGCCTTAGAATAGACGTTGGAACCTGCCCCCTTCTCGGGAGCCGCTTTGCTCTTTTGCCCCTTCAACTTTCCGCTGAAAAAAGATAATCCCTTGAATATCATCGTACAACCCCATTCTCAGTTAAATATGGCTATATATTGCATCATACATGCCAATATATAGTTTTTTTCGTCGTATTTCTTTCTCCATAATTAACAGTCGGTTACAAACTGGCATATTATGGATCCTTCAAACCGGTAAAGTCAAGAAGGAAAAATATTTCTCTGAAGGAGAACTTTTTTTCCACTTTTCTCCACTTTATTACCACAGCTATCGGCTCTGGCGGGATTTGACAGCCACCAGCTGCAATGATAAGATTTCCCAATGTTTTCAGTGACAAAGCTCAATAAGGCTGTAAATTAAGGTTTCCTATAAAATACCAGGAATTTGCATTGAATTCAACTATTGAGGCCATAAAAACCCTGGTAGCTGACACGGATGGCCTTTTGCTATCCGAATTGACCGTTGAGCCTGTGGCGGCCGACGCCTCTCAGCGTAAATTCTACCGGATATCACTCCCCGACGGCAGCACGCGCATCGCCATGGAGATGGAAGGGTCCCGCCCTGCCCCCCAGGACCCGGACCAGGTTCCCTACATTAATATTCTGAACCACCTGAGGATCTGCAAGGCCGCGGTGCCGAAGCTCTTTGCCTACGATCCGGCATCAGCCATCGTTATCCTGGAAGATCTGGGCAGCGTCACTCTTGAGGCCTATATCAAGGCCAAGGGGATCGCGGCCGCCCTGCCGGTCTACAGAAAAGCCATCGACGCGCTTCTCACCCTTCAGATTGTGGGGACTCGAAATCGCTGCGAACACTGCATCGCCTTCAATCACTGCTTTGATGAGGAAAAGCTGATGTGGGAACTCAATTTCTTCCTGACCCACACCATCGAGGGGCAGCTTAAGCGAATGGGCTCCCAGTCTGATCTCACGCCGCTCAGGAACGAGTTCTACGCCCTCTCCAGGCTGATCGCCGCCGAACCCCGGTATTTCACCCATCGCGATTACCATAGTCGTAACCTGCTCGTGAAGGACGGCAGGATCGGTATTGTCGACTTTCAGGACGCCCGGCTCGGCCCCCTCCAGTACGATCTCTGCTCTCTGCTCCGGGATTCGTACGTGGTGCTCCCCGAGGAAACGGTGGATGGGCTGATTGAGTACTATCTTGAAGGGTTGGACCGGATGGAAGGCACCCGAACCGATCGGGAGAAATTCCGAAAAGTCTTCGACATGGTTTCGGTCCAGCGAAACCTGAAGGCCGCCGGCACCTTTGGATATATGGCCACCGTCAAATCCCGGCCCGATTATCTCACGTACCTCCCGGATACCTTCACCTACGTGCGGCAGAATCTCGCCAGGCATCCTGAACTCCATCGCCTGCGGGATCTTTTGGGCCGTCACCTCCCGGAAATTCTTTGAGGTTCTCAACAGGATCGTATGGGTAATAAGACGCAAGAAAACGACAGGAACACCCTTGAAGTTTATTGCCTGGGTCCCAAAGGATCACCACTCTTCCCTCTCCCCCTAAGAGAC
>CAYUBU010000244.1:0-34152 GCA_964443105.1 uncultured Nitrospirota bacterium | reverse complement strand
AAGACGGGGTCACTCTGCCGGAGTGAGAGGATCGCCAAGTACAATCGCCTCCTGCGCATCGAAGAAGAACTGGGCGCGGCAGCCAGGTTTCCAGGGAAAGATGCCTTCTTCCAGCTGGCCAAATCCCGCCGGGCTGTTCGGGCAAAAGCGGCAAAAAAGAGCAAGTGATGGCGGGGGCCCGCTGCCTTACCCGAGAGTAATGTCCGTGCGATCCCGAAAAATCCCCAGGTCCATGGATGTGCAGCGGCTCAAGCCGCCGCTGGAGAAACTCTACCGTACCTACCACGCCGGGTATCTTAAGACCGATCCGCTCCAGCTGGTCCATGGTTTTGCGGCACCGGAAGACCGGGAAGTGGCCGGGTTGATCGCCGCCGTTTTCGCCTATGGCCGGGTAGAGCAGATACGCAAGACGCTGGAGCGCATCTTCCGGCCCATGGGAGGCGCACCCCAGGCCTTCATCCTCGACTTCGATCCTGATCGGGACGCCCCGTCTTTTGAGGGCATCGTCCACCGATTCAACGGCACTGCAGACATTCTTGCCCTGCTCTACGGGATCAAGCAGACGCTTCTCCGTCACGGCTCCCTTCAGACGCTCTTTCTATCTGCTTACACCTCAGAACAGGAGAACGTGGGGACGGCGCTCTCGGGATTCGTCGAGGGCTTTCTTGATTTTGACGCCGCACCGCTCTTTGGCCGTCCCGCGATCCCTTCGGACAGCACTTTCCGTTTTCTGTTCCCTTCTCCCCAAAGGGGGAGTGCCTGCAAAAGATTGAATATGTATCTGCGTTGGATGGTCCGCCGTGACGACGGTCTCGACCTGGGGCTGTGGGATGCCGTGAGCCCCTCTCAACTCATCATTCCTCTCGATACCCATGTGTGGCGGATATCGAAGAGGCTGGGCCTTACGGAGCGGCGCAGTCCAGACTGGAAGACCGCAGTGGAAATCACCGCCAATCTGAGACGCCTCGATCCTGAAGATCCGGTCAAGTATGATTTCGCCCTGGCACGACTCGGTATCCTGGGCCGGTGTTTGAAGGAGGTGGACAAAAAGCAGTGCCGTGCCTGCGAACTCTATCCCGGGTGCCGGCAGGCATTTGAGTGAGCTTTTCCGCCGCCCTGTGTCTCGGGCGTACTATCGCCGACCGGGGAGGCCGATTCAGGGGCTGCCGGTTTTGATGACCTGGCCCATGGCCCCGTGGATGCTCCCGTTGCTGGCCAGAACATTTCCCCCATAGATTGAAAAACGCCTGCCGCTGGCCAGGGTGATCCGGCCGCCGGCCTCTTTCAGGATGAGACTGCCGGCCGCGAGATCCCAGGGGGCCAAACCGTATTCCCAGAAGCCGTCAAACCTTCCCATGGCCGTATAGCAGAGATTGAGGGCCGCCGAACCATCTCTCCGGACGGCCTGTGCTGAAAGGGAAAAGTTGGTGAAATGATCGAGGTTTTCGCGGCTCTTGGCGAAATCATAGGGAAAACCGGTGACCAGAAGGGCGCCGGGCAGTTCAGAGACTTGGGACGGTGCGATCGGTTTGCCGTTTAGACGCGCCCCCTTGCCTTTCTCCGCGGTAAAGAGTTCCCGCCGTGTGGCATCGTAGACGGCTCCTACGATCATCTCCCCCCGGTGCTCCAGGGCGATTGAGGTGCAGAAGACGGGGTACCCGTGGGCATAATTGGTGGTGCCGTCTAAGGGGTCGATGATCCACCGGTAGGGCGATGGGGTGTCGCGCCTTGCTCCTTCTTCTGCATGGATCCCGTGGCCGGGAAAGTGTGCCTCTATTTCCGCTACAATCCGTTGTTCGCAGCGCAGATCCACGTCGGTAACCAGGTTGGTGTACGAACCTTTGGTTCTTATGCGCAGGCGGCGAGAGAGGTTGCGGAGTTGAATTCTGCCGGCGGCTTTGGCTGCCGCGATGGCGACTTCCAGCAAACGTTTAGACACTGGCACTCCGTAGCCCTCTTCCCCGGTTTAGCGCCATGATCTGGGAACCATGGCACGGTTGGCTTTGTTGTCGAGAAGGTCCAGCTCTTTCCGGAAAAAGGAGACATTGGCTTCTTGAATCTCAAGGTAACGGTCCTTGATGTCCCTTTCGATGGGGCCCTGCTCGTCCGTGTTTTTGAGATTCTTGAGTAAATGTTCCTCGAATCGGACCCGGTCTTTCACATCGTTAAACTTTTTCTGCCACCACTGGCGGCTTCGGCCGCCGCAGGTTTCTTCACCGGCCTCGGAGGAAAACTCTTTCAGCGTCAGTTGGCGGTTGAGCGTATCATTGGACCAATCGAATTCGTTGAGGAAGTTCAAACCGAGCAGACCATGGGCGCCCAGACTGTCCCGTTCCGGTATGAGCGCCGTGATATTCTCTACCGTGGCTTCACCAAGGCGGATTGACGGAAGGCGAACCAGGTGGGCTCCGATGATGCCGTTTGCTGTGGAAAGCTGGGTGCGGGGCAGGATGCCATTAAGATCGATGCCGAGACGTTTCGCGGTCCCTCGAGACAGGGTGGTAAACGTTGCGCCCGTATCGAGTATGAGCGGCAGCGTCAGCTTGTCGCTGATAGTTGCCTGGACCATGAGGCTCGATCGGCTCTGGTCGTAGGGCACGCTGTAGCCCTTGCCCGGCTGCTGTCTCTCTTGGACGATGCCTTCGAACAGGCCCCCATCAAGTTCCTCTGCTGTGGCAACGGAGCGGTCCGGGATGTCTGCGGGAAGCTGGACCGCCTGGGGCCTGTCCTGAAGCGTTGTTGCGCCTTCACGGTACTGGCGGGGGATCTTCTCCAGGGTGTCGGTGACGTGCCAGACCCCGTCTCCGTCCTGCCAGCTGTGGAGATCGGCCCTGACCGGCGCATGGAAAAGCACTATAACGAGAAGCAGAGGGTATATCAGTTCTCTTCGGGTCATCACTCGTCTAGCATTGTCAGAAACCCCTGGCACAAACCGATGTTTGTCGCCCAGGGGCGATGTCACGGAGAGCGAAGGGCAGGCAGGAATCATCCCTCACAGAGACGCCCCGGCCCGCGGAAACCTCCCTACATCCATTCGGGGTTCTTTTCCCGGAAAACCTGCGCCTTGATCTTGCTGAAATGTCCGGAGAATTGGGGATCCCGCTCCAGGAGGAAGGCCTTGAGCGACTCAATCTCCAATTTCATCTCATCCACCTGTCCGCGCCACTCCAGCCGGGATTGGTCCAGATGTTCCGCGAGACCGGCTAGCTCTTGTTCCATCAGGCGCAGACGTTGAGCTTCTTCTTTATCTCTCATCGGCTTCTCCTCCGTGAACAAAGACACCACTCCCATCCCTCCGGTTTGACTATACCATAGGATCGGGTCATCCGGCACCATTACCCTGCAGATTGAGCTCATAGATGAGGATCTGTGTCCCCTTCAGAAAGGGGACAAGGCCCTTCTTCGTAAAGAGGATCAACTCGTCCCGACCGTTATTATCAATATCTCCCACTGTCTGATCGAGGATTTCTCCGAAAATCGGTTTGGTGTTCCAGTATTCCCGGATCGTACCGTTGGAGAGGACGAGACTGGCTACCGTATTGTGTGCCAGGAGCGTGCGAAGACCCCGGACGTCCAGGACGGGCCGTTTCAGAATGAGCAGAACTTCGTCACGGCCATCACCGTCGAAGTCACCGGTGAGAAAGCGTTTGGGAATGTCGAACCGTTTCTTCACGGTGTCGCCGTTCTCCCCGGTGGTTCGGATCCGTATGGAGCAGAGCGTCGGCGGCGAGAGTGCTTCTACAGTGGTGATTTGGTGAAGGTCGGACCGGTAGAAGTGGATTGCCCCGGGATCAGCGATAGAGACGTAGGCCGAGGCCGCGGCATCCTGGGAATAGTGGCTCTGGGCGGAAAAAAGCCTAACGTCTTCGGGCAGGGTCAGCAAGTCTTCTTCCACAAAGCCTCCGGCGCTCCACGTGTAGCGGTTGATCCTCTCGCCGCTGGAAGCAAGATTCTGGCCCACCAGAGCCGGGTCGCCATCTCCCGTGTGAAACAGATCCAGGTAGATCCCCGGTTCTCCGGGATGTTGAGAAAACTGTCCCTCCCTGAACTGAAGGATTCCGGAGTGCACCTGGTCTTCCGCCATGCCCCTGTAGAGAATCTCATCCCTTCCATTGCCGTCGAAATCTCCCGCGGTGAGAGTGATGTAATTAAGATTCCGATTGTTGTCGTTGACGGCTTCCAGCGGATCGACGCCCTGGGATTTTTTCTTCCCGAAGAGAAAAGAGGATCGTTTCTTTTCCTCTCCGGCAAAAGAGGAAGGCGTTTTGAACTGACCATGATGCCACTGGACCAGACGGAGCGTCTTTCCGTTGGTGGTGATCAGTTCGTTCAGTCCGTCGCCGTCGAAATCGCCCACGGCGGCAGAGCGGATGAGAAAATCGACTTCCTTCTCTTTCCAGACCTTCTTGAATATCCGCCTTTGAACGTAGGTGGGGATGGTCTCACCGGTCGTTACGGCATCGGTCGCTGCTGTTTCAGGAGCCGGAGGATCTTTGGGGCCGGCCAGGAGGCGCGGTGAGCCGGCCGTGATGACGAGAAGAAAAGTGAGTGCGGCGAGCATAAAAGGTGTTCGAAGTTTCATCTATTGCTCCGTCATTGATTGCGCCGTTTCAGCTTTTCGTTCCCGGTCACTGTGGCCGGGAACCGTATGAAAGGTGAAGGCCAGGGCAAGTTCCCGGGTCTGGCGGGGGGCGAGCTGCATGTCCCAGAGAATAAGCATGCAGGAACTCTGATAAATTTTCTCAATGCCTGCTTCCGACATGGAAACGGACTCAATGGGGAAGCGCCAAAGGAGAGCAGACTGGTCCGTTGAGATCTCCATGGAGAGTCCATTCCAATCGTCTCTGAGCTGTATGGACGAAATGTTTCGGGTTTCACCCACGCTGATCAGGGCGCTCTCCTCCGGCGGATTTCCATTCAGGAGGTAGTAGCGGTCAGGGGCGTTGCCCGCCAGCAACGTCATATTCATTTCGATTCCAAAGCGTCCTTCAAGGGGCGTGTCCCCCAGGTTTTCGATCTCATAGGCTGCCTGAAGCACGGGATTTCCCTGCCGGGCCTTGAGGGTCTTTCTGATCCCCACGGGCTGGGGCAGCGACCGGTCGGGCCGGAGATGGACCTCGCCCTGCCGCTGCAGAACCGCCAGGGCCTCCCCGGGACCTGTGATCAGTTCGGCTTCGTAGGCGCCTTGTACGAAGTCGCCCATCTCCCGATGCCGGGCCCGCCGGAAAGCATCCAGCGTCTCACCGCTCTCCAGAAAGTGGTCGATGAGAGATCTCCGGGGGTAGGGGTCATAGACGATCTGGTCCGCAAGCCCTGCCTCCTTGGCCACAACACGTTCGTGGATGGTTTTGACCTCGCCCGTGGATTCCGAAGGTGTCGGGGCGTCGATGAGTTCCCTGTGGTACAACTCGGGCACCCGGGTGAATGTATCCTGCAGATTAAAGCAGCGGGGTCTGAAGTCGAGTTCCACGATGCTTCCACCGGCGGCAGGATTGACGGTGACGGTATAGGTTTCGGTCTCAATCACCACGTCATCCTGTCCATCCTTGTCCAGATCAAATATGGAGGCTTCAGCCCAGGCGGCCTCGCCGTGATGGCGCGTGTGGTCGGCGATGGTTTCGGCCCGGATCAGATGTTCATAGATACTCGATCTTAAGTGGGGAAGGTAGAGTCCTCCGAAGACGCCATGCCAGTAAGCGTCGTTGCACTGCCCTTTCCATAGTTCGTCGAGGGCCCGATGTTTGGCCTCTCCTTCCGGGAGGTGATGCACCTTGGTGCTCACGTAGAGCATTTTCTTGTGCATGAGATTGCTTTCGGGATACTTGGAAAAGAAATTGCGCCAGAACCCGCCCGACACGAAGGGTTCGGACAGCTCTTCCAGGCCGGATTCCTTGAGCTTCTGCTTCAGCTTCTCAAAGCTGCCTGAGGCATCATGGAGCAGGGACCATTCGGACATTTCCCTATAGCTGCAGGTTGGCAGGTAGATCCGCCCCAGTGGCTCATGGGTTTCGAGAACCTCGGAGAAGAGCTTGACGTCAATCCAATCGCTGTTGTCACCGACGGCCTGAAAAAAGCGCTGGAGCCAGCCCTCCAGGTAGACGCTCTCGTATGTACCGGGCCACACGCCGAATTTCTCGCCGTCATCGCCCATAATGGCCAGCGGCGATTCAACGGAATCCCGGAGGCTTTCGAGATAACTCAGGGTTTCCTCCACGGGGCGGAAGGGGATGAGGTAACGGAGTCGTTTGCTTCCAGGAAAGACCCGGATGATCCGCCCTTTCTCTTCGGTCATGTAATAGCCGTGGAGAGATTTTTCTCTCAGACCGGCCATAATAAAATGGTGGTCGTCCAGAATCACGTACTGGGCCCCGGCATTGTGGAGCGGCTCTGCCAGGTGGGGTTCCCACACCCGTTCCGCAAGCCAGACGCCCGCGGGATCGGCACCGAAATGTTCCCCGATAAAGCGGTTGAGTTTCTCGATCTGGCCTACTTTGTCCGAATCGTACAGGGTGGTGAGAATCGGTTCATAGAATCCACCGGTCATGATCTCGGTCTGGTTTCGTTCGGTGAGTGCCCGGATCAAGTCGATGCATTCGGGATGATGCCGGAGGAGCCATTCCAGCAGGAATCCCGAATAATGGAGCGTGAGCCTCATATGGGGGTTTGCCTGGAGCAGTTGAAGGAAGGGGAGGTAGGACTTGGTGTAGGCATCCTCCAGGACATGGTCAAAGTTCCCGACCGGCTGGTGGTTGTGGATCGCCCACAAAAGAGTAACCTTCTTGGCCATGCGCTTCTCCCCGGTAGGGCCATTATGACGAATCACGTCGCCGAATTATAAACAATGTCCTATTTGAAAGCAACCGGCAATTGCAGAAAAAGCTTTGTTTTTCTGCAAGATATGGGTACCGGCAGTTGCGGTGGAAAGAAGGCCGAAAAAAAACTGATCGGCCAAAAAGGCCGATCAGTTCAAGAAAGGAGGACAGAACTTTATTAAGCTACCTCTGCAAAGAGACTTAATAAAGGTGCTTGTACTCATTCTAAGCTTGCAAACTCCGTGCCACAACGCCGTTTTTTCGTAACACATTGATTATATTAAACAATATTGTTTAGAGAAGAATCCGCGTTCCCACGGGGGTGCTCATTTTCTTCCGTTTTCAAATGCCGCCTCCACCGCTTTCTATGTAAGCCCTTAAATTCCCTGGTTTTTATAGGGTGCGCAAAATGGCACATGAGAAAGTTCCTTTTTGCACGTCTCCGGGAGCTCTGCGGGGCCGGTTCATGCCGTCGGCGAGACGGGTCGCCCCGCCTGACGGTTCCAGAGCGTTTGTTCGATCCTCTCGGTAAGACGGTCCAGCCCCTCTTTGCGTGCGGCAGCGATGGGGATTGCACCGTACCGCCGGCAGAGATTCCCCGCCACCTCCGGGGGCACCTGATCGATCTTGTTGAAAACCAGCAGGCTCGGAAGCGAGAGGAGGTCCAGATCGGACAGAATCTTCTCCACCGCCTCGATCTGTGCTTCAAACTGGTTGTTGGACAGGTCCACCACGTGGAGCAGCAGGTTGGCGTCCCTCAATTCATCGAGGGTGGCCCGAAAAGCGCCCAGGAGGTCTTTCGGCAGATTTCGTATAAAACCGACGGTGTCGGTGATGATCACCTCCCGCTCCTGGGGGAACCTGAGCCGCCGGGTCGCGGTGTCCAGAGTGGCGAAGAGCTTGTCTTTAACCAGAACAGAACTTTCCGTCAGGCCATTGAGCAGCGTCGACTTCCCGGCATTGGTGTAGCCCACGATGGAGATTATCGGCACCTGGTGCCGGACACGTTTCGCCCTCCGCTGGTTTCTGCCCAGGTTGATCTGTCGGAGCTCTTTTTCCAGGCGATGAATCCGCTCCCGGGTCCGTCTCCGACCGATCTCCAGTTTCGTTTCCCCCGGGCCCCGGCCGCCGATACCGCCGGTCAGTCGCGACAGACCCGCGTCCTGTTCGCTCAGGCGAGGCAGCAGGTATCGAAGCTGGGCCAATTCGACCTGCGCCTTTCCCTCCCGGCTCATGGCATGCTGGGCGAAAATATCGAGGATCAACTGGGTCCGGTCAATCACCCGCATGTCTGTGAGGTTGGCGATGGACCGGGCCTGGCTCGGTGTGAGTTCCTGGTCAAAGACGATCAGGTTGGCGCCGGCCTGGAGGGCTGAGATGACCAGTTCCTTGAGCTTTCCCTCGCCGATCACCGATCGGGGGTGTATTCTGCTGAGCCGCTGCAGGACGACCTCCAGCACGTCGATGCCGTCGGTACGGCAGAGCTCCTTGAGCTCTTCCAGTGAGTCTTCGGCAGCCCCGCGGCTGCCGGTAGCGGCCCGGATGAGAATGGCCCGGTCCTTCACGTCCCTTAATCGGCCCGCCGGCTGTGAGCGGGCGATCTCGGTTTCCAGTGCCTGGACCCAGGGAAGGAAATCGAGGTTGATCTGGTAGGGCGGCAGCGGATCGAGTATTTTCCAGGCTTCCTTTTTATGGTTCTTCGGAATGAGGTGGGCCATGTTGACGGGCCCCGGCAGCCCGTGCTCGCCGACGGAGATCGCAGCGATCAAGTCGAGACGGAGGAGCGCCAGGTCGGTCAAGTCATCCCGGGTCAAAGGCTCTGCTTTCAGATGGGTGTGAATCAGGCGGAGTCCGGAGAGCCGGGACGAGGCGCTGCGGTATCGTGAGAGATCGGGGAGAAAAATTCCCTTTTTGTCGCCCACGACCACCGTTCGAATCGTGCCCTTTCGGTCCAGGAGTAGACCGATCTGTCTACCCATGTCGTGGGAGAGTTCCGCCAGATAACGGGTGAGCTCCGGGGTGATGACCTGGTCTGTGGGGATCCGTCTCCGGTAGATCCGCTCCAGTCCTTTCAGCTGGCTCGGTTTGAGTCCCAGCGTGTTGCCGTGAATTTTATTCTTAATGGAATGCCACCTCCTGTTGACCAGAGTATAGCCGGGGCGGCCAGGAAGATCAAGGCAGCCCGCGTCCTTGTCTCACCCGCCGGCCCCGGATGCCGATCCAATGAAACGGAGTGCCGCAGCCATATCTTCCGGAACCGGCGCTTCGAATTCCATGTAATCCGCCGTTCCGGGATGGCGAAAGCCGAGGAGCCGGGAGTGCAGCATCTGTCGTGGGACCGGCATTTTCTTGCCCCGGGACTCCAGGAGCCGGTAATGTCTGCCGCCGTAGAGAGGATCTCCCACGATGGGATGGTGGATCGACGCCAGGTGAACCCGGATTTGATGGGTGCGACCGGTCCTGAGGGTTACGGAGAGGAGCGAATAGCCGTCAAACCGCTCCTCCACCTGGAAATGGGTTGTGGCGCTCCGGCCCCCGGCGGGCTTCACGGTCATCTTCTTCCGCTGGCGCTGGTGGCGGCCGATGGGGATCTCAAGGGTGTCTGAATCTTTTCGGACCACGCCTCGAACGAGGGCCACATAGATCTTTTTCACCTGCCGGGTTTTGATCTGCCGCGACAGGGACTGGTGTGCGGCGTCATTTTTGGCTGCCACCATCACCCCCGATGTGTCCTTGTCCAGGCGATGTACGATGCCCGGCCGTTCCACGCCGCCGATGCCCGACAGGTCACGGCAGTGGTGGAGCAGGGCATTGACCAGCGTGCCCTCCAGATTTCCGGGAGCCGGGTGGACGACCAGCCCCGCCGGTTTGTCGATGACGATCAGATCGTGATCTTCGTACAGAATCTGGAGCGGGATGTCGGCAGGGCCCACGTCGAGGGTTTTCAATGCAGGGATCACCACGGTAATGGTCTCATGCCCCGAAAGCCGGTGGTGTGCTTTGATCGTGGCTCCTGCGATGCGGACCTGTCCTTCACGGATGAGGTCCTGGATACGGGATCGCGTTAGACCAAGCTCAGGGCAGCCCTGGGCCAGATAGAGGTCAATCCGCTTCCCCCGGGCTTCTTCCGATGGTGTGATGGTGACTGCCTTGGCCATTTGGATTCCTGAGACCATGCCCGGGGAACAGACGTACCGGTCGAGCTGCGAGAAATCAAGGCGAAAAGGGTCTTCAGCCTTTCCCGTCCCGGAGACGCAGGCTGCATCATTCCCTCCGTCTTTCGGTTACAATTTTTTCAGACTTCGGGCTCTGGCCCGTTCCTTTTTCGACTTCTTCCTGGGGTTCCCCTTCTTGCGGGTATGAATCGGGCCTTGCGGTGCCTCCTCGACCTCGCCCCCCTTTACTTCGAGGTACTCGACCATACGGAGCCGTTGGGCAAACTCCTCGGATCCCATGACTACGGCACCCGCGGCTTCCACCGATTCTGCCAGGGCCCGATCGGAGGTGATGACCACGCATGATCCGGCCCAGCGCCCCACGAGTCTTTCGATAACCTGATCGGCCTTTTCCCCGAGCCTGGAATAAATCAGGCCGATCCCTTTCACCCGTTCAGACTTCTCCAGAGGCATTCCATCCAGGTAGCCGTCGAGGATTACGGTGATTCCGTGCCCCTTGAGCCGCTTGTACCGCCGGAGCAATTCGACCAGGGATGCCACCTCATTGTCTCCCGGCGTGGATTGAAAGGAGGCGGCATGGATCAGATTGAAACCGTCGATGAGGATTCGGGACATCTTCTGCTCACCCCGTTGACTGGTCGGCCTGTTTCGGTCTTCGGCCCCAATAAACCCTTTCTTGTCTAAACAGCACCTATCTTAAGTCAAAGTTTTCGACCCTTTCAACCCCTAAAGTGAAAAAATACCGTTTTTCGGAAAAAGGGAGGGCATGATTGGGGGCCGTTTTAAGGGAGCGGCGGGGTGAGGGGATGGGGATTTCCGGCGGGAGGGGGTGGAAAAAATGGACCAATCGCGGATTTATTATATCTTGCAACTCGGAATTACCATGTGCTATATTATTGTGAAGTAAAGGATATTTCCGTTTCTCTCATCTTTGCAAAGGCTAACCCCGAGATGTTAACGGGTTATAATACCGATTTTGTTTATAAAGGGAAGAATTTCCACGTCCAGACCGAAGACAACGGCGTCAAGAACCCTGTCATTGTGACCCTGCTCTATCGGGAAGGGAAGATTCTGAGTTCCCGAAAGGTCAGCTATGCGGATATTCTCAAGGTCGATTGTCTCGAAAGTGCTGTCCGGGATTTGATGAAGGATCAGCACAAGAAGATGATCAAGGATCTGAGGGATGGTAAGTTTGAGACCAAGGCCGAAGCGTCCGGACCCAAGGAGGCTCCGAAGGAAAAGAGTCTCGACGAAGTTATTCTCGATTATCTTGCGGGGGCCGACGACTAGCCCTGTGCCCTTGCCTGTGGATGACGTGATTTACCGCACGCCTGTATTCCAGCCTTGCCAGGCAGAATTCGATGATGCCGACGCGTTACGGGGCACGGGAGGGATGACGTTCCCCGGCCCGGCGGAGGCGATGGATAGGGGAGAGACGGCATGATCCAGATGATTGATGTGCACAAGAATTACCAGAAGGATTTCAGTGCCATCAGAGGGATTTCTCTCCAGATTGAGAAGGGCGAGTTTGTCTTTATTACGGGCCCCAGCGGCGCGGGCAAGACGACCCTGCTCAAGCTGATCTACTGCGAAGAGAAGGCGGACCAGGGCCAGATCCTGGTGCACGGCAAGGATCTGTCACGGCTGAGCAAAGGGAGCGTGCCCTACCTGAGGCGGAACATCGGGGTCGTTTTTCAGGATTTCAAGCTCATTCGGTCCAAGTCGGTTTTTGACAACTTTGCCTTTGCCCTCCGGGTGATCGGTACGCCGAAACATGAGATGAAACGGCGGGCCTGGGATGTTCTCAGGCGGGTCGGACTGCAGCACAAGATCAACAACTACCCCCTTCATCTCTCGGGAGGCGAACAGCAGCGGGTGGCCATCGCCCGGGCCGTGGTCAATGATCCGGTCATCCTGCTGGCCGATGAACCGACGGGAAACCTTGATACTGCCGTTGCCGATGAAATCATGGAGCTTCTCAACGAGATTCATCTTCGGGGTACCACCGTGGTGATGGCCACCCACAACATGGATTTCGTGAAACGGATGAACAAGCGGGTCATTCATATGAAGAGCGGCAAGTGTATGTCGGATACGGGACTCGGGCGGCAAGTGGGATATACGGGCGAGATAAAACGGCCGGCTGTACAGCCGTCGATCTGAGAGGGGAGCAACAATGCTGTTTGCCGATGTGGCCTATTTTGTTGAGGAGGGGTTGAGAAGCACCCGGCAGAACCGGCTCATGAGCGTGGTCACCATCGTCACCATCGCTTTTGCGCTCATGATCTTCGGTGCCTTTCTCATCGTCTATTCCAACGTTCGCCTCATCACCAACAACTGGGTGAAAGAGGTGGAAGTTACAGCCTATCTGAAAGCGGATTTTGATTCGGACCGGATAGATCAGATCAAGAAAGCCCTGTGGGAGAACCGGGAAATTGCCCGGATTGAATTTGTCTCAAAGGAAGACGCCCTGGAACGTTTCAAGAAGGACCAGGCCGACTCCATCTATCTTGTGGAGGGCCTCAACGGGAACCCTCTGCCGGCATCCTTTGAAATCAGCCTCTCCAAGGCGGCCCAGAACCGGGAGGCCGTGGACCATCTGGTCCGGAAGATCGGCCGCATCAGCGAGTTCGACGAAATTCAGTATGGTCAGGATTGGACCCGGAGTCTTCTCACCTTCATGAAGATCCTGAGGCTCATCGGCTTTATCATGGGCGGCCTCCTGGGGGTTGCGATCATTTTCATTATTGCCAATACGGTCCGTTTAACGGTCTATGCCCGACGGGATGAGTTGTCGGTCATGCGCCTGATCGGGGCCACCAACTGGTTTATCAAGGGCCCCTTTCTCATGGAAGGTTTTTTCCAGGGGCTCATTGGCGCCCTGGTCTCTCTGGGGCTCCTCTTCGGCCTGTTCCACTTCTGGGTGCCCCGGGTACGGCAAAGCGCAGGGATGTTTTTCCTTCAGGATATCTCCATCTCTTTCCTGTCGCTGCCCATGCTGTCGTCCATTATCGGGGCCGGGATGCTTCTCGGACTGTTCGGGAGCCTCATCTCTTTGGGAAGGCATCTGAAGGTTTAGGGAAGCGAGAGGCGTTGAACAATTTGAGGCTCCACAGACCCATTCTTCTGCTTCAAGGGATTCTCCTGCTGCTCTCAATGGCTGCGGCAGATAGTGAGGCGGGACTGCGGGAAATTCAGCAGGAACTGGGCGCCACCGAGGAGAGTCTTCGGGAGGTGCAGGAGAGCATTCAAGAAAAGAAGAAGATTCTAAGGAACTTTGAAAAAAAAGAAAGAGGGGTTCTGTCCCAGATCCAGAACATGGAAAAAAAACTGGCCCTCAAGGAAGAGCAGCTGCAATCCTATGATGCGGCTCTGAAGCGGGTCCAGGGCGAGAAGGGGCAGCTGGAGGCGGAGATTGGCGATCTGGAAGGGGAACTGGTACGCCTCCAGGACTACCTGGCCTATAAGGTGCTGCAGATCTACAAGCACGGCAAATATTCCTATGTCAAGGCCCTCTTTTCAGCAGGCAGTTATGTTGATTTGCTTAAACGGTTCCGGCAGATTAGAGTCTTCGCCGTAGAGGACAGCACCAATATTAACCGTTACCGACAGGTTTATTCCTCTCTGGCAGAGAAGAAAGCGGTCCTGGCCGGCCAGGAGGAAAAGATCCTCACTCTCCAGAACGATTTCAAGGAGAAGAACAAGGAGGTGCTGGCCAAACGGAATGAGCGGACCCGGCTGTTGAGCGCCATTCGAAAAGAAAAGGGCCTCCAGAAGGAACTGCTGGAGGAACTGGAGGTATCAGCCCTCTCTCTCCAGGTGACCATCGAAGATCTCGTAGAGAAGAAAGAATCTCTTTTTGGTAACTTCAAGGAGGCCAAAGGGGCACTTGCCTGGCCCGTGAAGGGGGCGGTGGTCACGGAGTTCGGCAAACACAAACATGAAAAGTTCAATACCTATATTTTTTCCAAAGGGATCAACATCGCCGCGAAACGGGGCGAGGATGTGCGGAACGTCTACAACGGCACGGTCCTTTATGCAGACTGGTTCAAGGGGTATGGCAAGATGGTTATCCTGGACCATGGGAAGGGTTTTTTCACCGTGTATGCCCATCTTGCAGAAATTTCGGTCCCCGTCAAGGGTGCTGTGGAAAGCGGTCAGCTCATCGGCAAGGTGGGGGATACGGGGTCACTTCAGGGACCGGTGCTCTATTTCGAAATTCGTCACCATGGAGAACCTGAGGACCCTCTGGGCTGGCTCGCCGCCAGATAGGTCCGTTGCGTGCCAGGGGAGTCGCTTCTCTTTAAGGGACTCCATCGGCTTCATTAGTTTTGTGCGGAGGTTGAATTTATGAAAAGAAAGTCGCTGTTATTCACGGGGGTCCTCTTCCTCCTGGTCGTTCTGGTTGTGGGGATCTCCCGTGAGCAAAGGGTGCAGGCAACGGGTGAGACCTACGATCAGCTCAATATTTTCTCCGAGGTGCTTCACCTGGTTCAGCAGAATTACGTGGAAGACGTGGATACCAAGAAGATGATCTACGGCGCCGTCAAGGGGATGCTCGATGCCCTGGATCCCCATTCCACCTTCATGGAGCCTGATACCTACAAGGAACTGCAGGTGGACACGCGGGGGAAATTCGGCGGTATCGGCATTCAAATCGCCTTGCGGGACAAGCAGCTGACCATTATCGCGCCCATCGAGGATACACCGGGAGATAAGGCCGGTCTTAAGTCCGGTGACGTGATTGTCAAGGTGGACAACCAGTGGACCAAGGACATGAGTCTCATGGATGCGGTCAAGCTGATGCGGGGAGAGCCGGGCACCGATGTGACGCTCACCATTATGCGGAAAGGGTTCAAGAAGCCCCGGAATTTCGCGATTACACGGGCCATCATCAAAGTGAAAAGCGTGAAGCACAAAGTTATGGAGCAGGAGATCGGCTACATCCGGCTCTCCCAGTTTCAGCAGGGGAGCAGCAAGGAGGTGGAAAACGCGCTGAAGAAACTGCTGAAAGAAGGTCAGGTCAACTCCATTATTCTGGACATGCGGAACAACCCCGGCGGGCTCCTCGACGAGGCCGTTGAAATCAGCGGCAAGTTTCTTCCCAAAGGAACCCTGGTGGTCTACACCAAGGGGCGGACCCAGGACCGGAGTGACTACAAGGTGACCGGTGATTACGATATTCCCCGAGTCCCCATGGTGGTGCTGGTTAACGGCGGGAGCGCCAGCGCCAGTGAAATTGTGTCCGGCGCGCTGCAGGACTGGGGCAGGGCCATCGTCATGGGTACCCAGACTTTCGGTAAGGGGTCGGTTCAGACCGTGGTCCCCTTGAGCGACGGTTCCGGTCTCCGGCTGACCACGGCCAAGTACTATACTCCCCGGGATAAATCGATTCAGAATGTGGGGATTGCGCCGGATATCGTGGTGGAAGAGCGGCTCGTGGTTAAGAACGGCGATAGTGCCGCCCATCGGCTCAAGGAGGCGGATCTGAAGAATCACCTCGACAATCCGGAAATGGACGAAGAGAATGGCCTGACTATCCCGGACGGTTCAGAACCGCGGGGCGTGCAGGATATGGATGCGAACGGCGATGAGCCTGAGGAGAGTCCCGAGGCCAAGGACTACCAGTTGCAGGAGGCGATTTCTCTGCTCAAGGCCTGGAAAGTCTTTGAAGAGAAGAAACCTCTTTTCGAGACTCGCTGATTCCCGCCGGTATTTTTTGCCGTCAGTTTATTGGAAAGCCTCCAGGGCAGTAAGCCCCTGGAGGCTTTTTTTATTTCCGAGGCTGCGTGCTGCCGGTGCAGGTTTCCTATCCCAGTGTTGAGGGCCTGGCAATGATCAAATAGAGCAGATAGGCGCCGTAGGACGAGAGGAGAAACAGACCTTCCCGCCGACTGATGCGCAGCTGGGTTCTGGCCATGGGGAGCAGTAACACAGTCAGAGCGAGCATGACCGGTATGTCGGTCCGGAAAAAGAGGGGAGAGGCGGTTACTGGGCGCACGGCGGCGGTGACACCGAGCACGAAGAGGAGGTTGAAGATGTTGCTCCCCAGAATGTTGCCGAGCCCGATATCGCCTTCTCCGTTCTTCATGGCCACCACGCTGGTGACCAGCTCCGGCAGTGAGGTGCCGAAGGCAACCAGGGTCAACCCGATGACCGCTTCGCTGATCTGAAAGCGTTCGGCCATTGCCACCGCTGAGCGGATGACCAGTTCAGCACCGGCAAAGAGGGCCCCGAGCCCAAGGACCAGTCTCATGGTGTTTTGTGCGGCAGACATGACGGCAACGGCGGGCATGCCGTCGCTGATACCGGCCTCCCGCTTCGCCCAGGCGATGCAGTACCAGAGAAAGAGACAGAAGAGGGCGGCCAGCATCAGCCCTTCCAGGCGCTGGATGACGCCGTTTGAGACCATGATCCAGGTGAGGATCGAGACGGCCAGCACGAAAGGGATCTCCCGCCGGATCAAGCCCGACTGGACCCGAATTGGCCGGGTAATCGCGGCGGCACCGAGAACGAGCCCCAAGTTGCAGATATTGCTCCCCACCACGTTGCCCAGGGAGATGTCGGTCCTGCCATGGAGGGCGCCCATGAAGCTTGCCGCGAATTCAGGAAAGGAGGTCCCGAAGGAGACGATGGTGAGTCCAATGATCAGGGGAGAGATTCGGAAATAGGCGGCGATGGCGCTGCCGGCCCTCACCAGATGATTGGCGCCGAAGGTCATGAGAAAGAAGCCCGCAACGAAGAAGACCGCTGGCAAGAAGAAGTTCATGCTTCCCATCGTAAAATGCTACCCCTTTTGACTTGCCACTTTGATTCCTGATCTTTCGGCAAGTCGGTTGTGTCCTTTCCCCCCTGTGGGGGCAGAGAGGCTGTTATCAAAATCATACGAGGGGTCTGCCGTCATTGTATTCAATTTCCTACAATGGACGCCTTTTGCCGATAACAGGCTTGAGCGTTGCTCCGTAATTTCTGCCACTATTTCAGGAGGTTGAGAGCCGACGGTTCGAGAGGCCGGTGAAGTGGCATCGATGATGCATTCATGAAATGGTATGGATCATTCGCCTGTGGTGCTGAAAGCCGTCTATTTCGCCTTTCTTGTGATCGTCGCTCTGGCGTCGCCTGCCGGAATTTTCGCTGAAGACCGAGCCGTCGGAGAATTGGGCAATATCCCCCGCCAGCAGCTTGAGGCCTATGTGGAGGTCACCCGGGTTATCGTGATCAACCCGTCGATGGACGTCATGGACATCAAGGCCCTTCTCGCACAGAACAGCCTGACCATCGAAGACTATGACCGAATCGACCAGCAGGTCAAGGAAGTGGCCAGCCTCCAAAGATGGGTGGATGAACGGCTGACGGCGGCCGTGTCGGGCCGCGACGGGATGCATGGCACCTCAGCAGAAAAGAGCAGGCTCAATCAAGATGGAGAGAAACCTTCCCCCAACTAAAGGTTCTCCTCTTCAGCGGGAGGAAGAGCTCCCTTTGCGCGGAGCTCTTCCTCCCCATTTTATTCCTCTCTTCCCTGATCAGCAAAGCCAGCAACCGATATCCCGACCTCTGGGATCAGGCGTCCTGGAACCGCGTTTTGAAGTCTTCAGGACTCATGTGCGCCGTTTCCGCCAGCCGCTGCAGCGACTCGCCTGTCAGATCGTCGGGGTTTAATCGGATCATATAGCGCCGGGCCACCTGAAAGACCTCTGAATGAGTCTCCACCGTACGAACGCGGGTCTTGCCGGTCTTGGGGTCCATGAGCTTGGCGAAGGGGACGGCCGTGGCCTTCCCGTCCTGAAAAAGGACCATGCTTCCCGAGACGCCGTCGAGCAGAAATCGGACGGCGCTGGAACCGAGCATCCGGGTATATTGCCGATCAAAGGCTGTCGGTGCCTGGCACCGGAGTTCATAGCCGATGTCCTTGGCCACAATGGTTGTTTTGACTCCCATTTCAGCCAGTTCCTTTTTCACTTCGTTCTTGAGAATCGTACCGAAGGGGATTTCCGCCAGACGGATATTGCCATGCTCGTCTTTCGGGGCGTCTTCCACAAAGGAGAAGGAGGCCGGGTCCAAACGGGCAGCGACCCCTTCGGCAATCACCGCAACGCCGTGGTCCTTGCCGAGGGCCCGCCGTTTAATAATGGCCCCTTCCAGGATGTTCAGCACTTTACGCAGCGAATAGCCCTCTCCCAGTTCTTCGGGAATGAGGGTGACGGTGGCGCCTGCGCCTGTCCCCATGCCGAGAGCCAGATGGCCGGCGGAACGGCCCATGGCGATGACAAAGTACCATCGGGCCGCGGTCTGGGCGTCTTCCATCAGATTCTGGACCAGTTGGGTCCCCATCTCCCGGGCCGTATCAAAACCGAAGGTGGGTACTTCCGGCGGTAGAGGCAAGTCGTTGTCGATGGTCTTGGGGACATGGCAGACGGCAATCTTTCCCTGAGCCTCCTTCTCCACCTGGCTCGCGGTGAAAGCGGTGTCATCGCCGCCGATGGTGACCAGGTAGCCCACATCCAGCGCCGTCAGGGCCCGGACGACGTTGGCCATCTTCTCAGGACTCTTGGTGGGGTTTTCACGGGAGGTCCTCAGGATGGACCCCCCTTTGAGATGGATCCTGGACACATGGGACAAGGTGAGAGGCCGCACATGGCCCGTGTCTCCCTGGGCGAGCCATTTGAACCCGTCGACAATCCCGACGGCTTCCCGTCCCTGATTGATCGCCTCGATGCTCGCGGCACAGATGACGCCGTTGATGCCGGGAGCGGGACCGCCGCCTACGACGATTGCTATCTTGTCTGCCATGGTTTTCCTCCTATGGGTGTGCTTTTCTGTGCAGCTTGACAAAGTAGAGTCTTTCCATTCCGTCTTTATAGTGGCCACGCTTGTTGAAGCTGTGTGTTCTGGAATCGTAGCTCATGACTTTGACGGTGTAATCCTCCCCTTCGTCCAGGGACCAAAGGGCGTCCAGGTCGTCGTTACAGACCCGGGCCACGGCTTCCACCAGTGCCTCGCCGCCGTTCTTGCCTGTCAGATCCGAGACAAAGACCACCCCGCAAGGGCAGGTACCGCCGGGAAAGCTGCGCATCGGCGTGGCCTTGGTGGCGGTGGGTTTCGGAATTTCCCCCTTGCAGAAGGGACAGAAGGCCTTGGGTCTTTTCTCTTTTTGACGGCGCATGGTGATTGGCTCCTGCTATTCGGGCTTCGGCACATAGGACTCCAGGTCCCGGAGCAGCTGACGATCGACCTTGAATTCCAGATCCAAGGCCCGGGCACAGTGTTCCACGGCTTTCTTGTATTCCTTTTTGTGGTAGTAAGCCACGGCCAGATAGTTTTCCGCCCACCCGGCATCGGCAGCCATTTCCAGGGTTTCACGGCAGACACGGATCACCGCATCATCGTCTTCCTTTTGCAGATAGGCCAGAGCCAGTTTCAGCCGGGCGTCCTGGAAGGCGGGATCGATTTCCAGGGCCCTCTCGCAGGCTTGAATGCCTTCGTCGAACCGTCCCAGCTGGATATAGACAAACCCGAGGTTGCTGTAGGAGAGGGGAAAATCGGGACGGATCTCAATGGCCTTTTGAATATGGCCGATGGACTCCTCGGACTTTCCCTGCTGCAGATAGATGCCCGACAGGTTCAGATAGGCCTGCACCAGGTCGGGCTTGAGTTCGATGGCCCGGCAGTAGGCCTCAACGGCCTCATCCAAACGACCGTACTGGCCATAGACGAGCCCCAGGTTGTAATGGGTTTCGGCAGAGTCGGGATAAAAGCGAAGGTACTGTTGATAGTTGTGAACGATCCGTTCCAATTCAACATTCCGGAGCCCTTCGGCTTCCGGTGTCGCGTCAATTTTGTCGTCATCGCCCATGGACAGCACCTTTGCTGTTAAATCCCCAAAAATAAAGCCCTATAAAATCACAGAAGGAAAAGCGTGTCAAGAAGCCATCTCCTTTCTTCTGTTCGCAAAGGGGAAATGAATAAGGGTGCCCGGCAGGCCTGCCCGGCACCCCGCTGCCTCATCAGTACTCAGCGCCGGGCTAGGGTTTGCCCGGTTCGATTTTTTCCATGGTTAAGCGGAAGGGAACGAGGAAATTGACCTCGTTCTTGCCCACGTGAAGCCGCTTCATACGGAATATGAGCGACTTTGCTTCCCTTTTGCCGGGGTCGGGACGTCTGAAGAGGATGAGTCCCCGGGCATGCTCACCGGGCAACAAGGTGGGCTGACTCGTGAAGAGCAGTTTCTTCGTGTTCTGGATGCGGGGGCCGCCGTCACTCCGTTGATACAAATCCTGATAGAGGTTGTCGTATTCGATGGGAAAAAGGGGCAGGCCCTCGAAGGTGAGAGAGAAGCTGGCCGACGTGTTGAAGCTGACCGGCAGGTCGGACCGATTCTCCATAATCAAATAAAAAAGGATCGGTTCATGGTACGGCTCATAGATCCCCGCCAGAGGGTTGGCAAAGTTCCACGCTTTGTCCAGGGCGGCGGGATCGTCCAGTTGGTTGAAATCGAGGGGGAGGATGGCGCCCCAGATGCCCCGGTCCTCAAAGGTAATGGCCTCGTCTGATACCTGAAGGGGTTCCGTGAGGGCCGGATCGACTTCAATGGACAGGGTGTAGAGGGCTGCGGTGGTTTTGCAGCCGGTGCACCACAGCAGGATGCAGAGGGCACCGACTATGGAAATCCGTATCATGATCGGCCTCCAGGGATGCGGCCATGGGCCGCTTCGATTCGTTTCCAGATTAATAAAGCTCATACTTTACCAGCCTTCCGTCAAGGCCGCCATTGGAGAGGGGCTTCTTCCACGAGGGTCTGAGACCGACGTGACCGATCATCTCCCGGTTGCCGAAGTAGATGTACGCCGTGGAGCCTTGACACCGCTGTTTGAGGAAATCACCCAACTGGCGGTAGAAGTCGCCCAGGTTGGGTCCCCTTTTCATTCGAATGCCGTAAGGGGGGTTGCAGAGGAGGACCATATCCTCCAGAGCCTTGATGTCCCTAAAATCGGTCTGCTTCACGTCGATTTGATCACCATAGGGCAGGCGCCTCAAGTTGGTGCCCGTCGCTTTGACGGCTTCCGCCGAGAGATCACTGGCCCCGATCAGCCCCGGTGTCGGGGGACGGATCCCTCTTTCGGCCTCCTCCTTGATGGAAGTCCACAGGCGGCGATCGAAGTCGGGGAGATTCTCAAAGCCGAACCGGTCCCTCAGGCAACCTGCGGGAATCCGGCAATAGGCCATGAGGGCTTCAGCGATCAGTGTGCCGGAGCCGCACAGGGGGTCGTAGAGCGGCCGGGAGCCGTTCCATTCGGTGAGGCGTATGATGGCGGCGCCCACGGTTTCCAGAAGGGGTGCTTCCACACTCTGCTCTCGGTATTTCCTTCGGTGGAGAGAGCCGCCGGAGGTGTCGATACTGATGGTGGCCCGGTTCTTCTGAATGTGAAGATTGATCCACAGGTCCGGGTTAACGGGGTCGATGCTGGGGCGTTGACCGACCTTTTCCCGGAAGCCGTCGACGATGGCATCCTTCAGGGAGAGCGCGGCATACTGGGAATGGCCGATCCGGCTGTTGGCCACATTGGCCTTGATTGCGAAAGTCTGATCGATACGGACAAAGTCCTCCCACCGAATCGTCCGCGCCGTCTTCTGAAGGTATCGAATGCTATGGCAGTCGAAGGTGATAAGGGGAGCCAAAATCCTGTTAGGGAGGCGGGCCCGGTAGTTGATTCCGTAAAGAGTCTCCCGGCTTGCCTTAAAGTAGATCCCCCGGAAGGCCGGTCGGACATCCTCGGCTTTGAGTTCCTGCAGCTCCCCGGCGCCGGCCTCCTCGCAGCCCTCGGCAATCTGCGCGAAGTAGCGATCGGATTTCTGATATTGATACATAGGGTTGTTGCTCCGCTGATTGCCTGTCCGCCGCGGCACAAAGGGCGCGTCTGAGGAATCATACACGAATCCGGCGGGCGGACCAATGGAAAATCAGTCCTGACGGAGGGAATCAGCCAGGAAGGTTGGTGTGGATAAGCAGGATGGGGATTGGACTGCTCTGACTTTTTCTCTTGTGGTGTGTGCAAAGCTCCCGGTACCCCAGGGGTTACATATGCCGGAGGATGATGTCAAAGCGCCCCCGTTTCACCATATGCCGCCAGGCGAAGCGCATGACCTCCCGGACCTGTTCTCGGTATTTTTCATGATAACAATGGTCGGGGCAGTATTTGCACTCGGGCTTAGGGTCCATGGGGCAGCGGATCCGCATCACCGTGCCGTGGAGGATGAGTTTGCTGCATTCGCCGCAGACGTGAACCTTTAATTCGCCGGCGTAGTCGATGAGCGAACCTTTCACGGCGATGGGGCGTCGTTCGCGCTCCTGGTGGTTTTGACAGCAGTAGATCTCGGTCAGGTCGGCCAGGACACCGATGTCCTTGCGGATTTTTTCTTCCGGTGTTCGCCGGCGGGAAAACAAAAGGGCCATCTTCACCTCGTTGCTGAAAGCCCGTCCCCCGGCGCGCTGAAGTCAAGGGGCTGTGGGGTCAAGGGCCCGCCGCGGAACGCCTCTGATGGCTCTCAGTGCTGACCGTGGATCAGGGGGGGTAAACACCGGACGCAGACCCAGAGTTCCTTCCCTTCCTTCCGGCAGGGGATGAGCACATTCTGGTCGTCGGTGACCTGACACATGAAGCAGCCGGGCTTGATTTCTGACATGTCGACCTCCTTCAGGGGGATGTTCCCCGTTTTGTTGACCAGCTTAACAGTCGGGCAGGGCGGTGGACAGTGATCTATGTCACAGCAGAAGGTGTCTTCCGCCGGAAGAAGGGCGGAATGAGGTTGCCAGGCAGGCCTGCCTGGCAACCTATCCCCCAGCAGGAGGTCTTCAATCAGGATGGCCGTCGGTCCGTCCCGGTTCCAGATGGGCGCCGGAACGCCAGGGCCGAACGGCAAAAATGAACGAGAGGAGGAAGGTGATGAGAACCCAGTTCCAGCCGATGGAGATGAGGCTGGCCCAGGAATAGCCGCCGTAGGCCTCGGAAAACTCCTGGGTGATCTGGTTGACGAGGATGACCCCGAGCACGGCAGGCAGAATGAACTTGATGGTCCAGTTCCACCATGGGCCGAGCTGGAGGCGGGAAACCTTGTTGAGGTGATTGCGTATGGTATTCAGACGGAACAACCATCCCACCACGAGGCACTCCAGAAGACCGACGACCACCAGGCCGTAGGCGTTGATGAAATGGTCCACGATATCGAGCCAGAAGAGTCCGCCCTGGGTGGTAAAAATGATGCCGCCCAGAAAACCGGCGACTGACAGGAGGGTCGCCAGCAGCTTTCTGTCGGTGCCGAACTTGTCCACCACGGCCGACGTGAAGGCTTCCACGATGGAGACGGCCGACGAGAGACCGGCGACCACCAGGCTGGCGAAGAAGAGGGCGCCGAAGAGGGGTCCCGCCGGTCCCATCAGGGAAATGGCTTTGGGGTACGCGACGAAAGCCAGGCCGATGCTCTGGTTGACCACTTCTTCCATGGGCAGGTTCTGGGAGAAAGACATGAAACCGAGTACCGAGAAGACACCCAAACCGGCCAGGAGCGAGAAACCGCTGTTGGCCAGGGCGGTCACCAAGGCGCTTCCGGTGATATCGGTCTTGTGGGGAAGATAGCTGGCGTAGGCGATCATGATGCCGAAACCGAGGCTTAAGGTGAAGAAGATCTGGCCGTAGGCGCTGATCCAGACTTTTGGTTCGGCGAGCCGGGAAAAATCGGGCTTCAGATAAGCCTCAATGCCGATAGATGCCCCGTCGAGCTGGATCGACCAGAGCACCAGGCCGAGGGTCAGCACGAGGAGCAGGGGCATGAATATCCGGTTGGCCAGCTCGATGCCCCGGCTGACACCCCGGACGATGATGGCCCAGGAAAGACCCCACACCACGACGAGGCCGGCCAGAATGGGCGTCTGAATGCTTCCCACCTGGGAGGGCCCATCGCTGATCTGAAGGAATGTCTTGAAGAAAAAGGAGTCGGGATCATCCCCCCAGGAGAGTCTGAGAGAGAAGAAGACGTAATCGAGGCACCAGGCAATGATGACCGAGTAGTAGAGAACGATGCCGAACATGACGAAAATAACCGGCCACCATCCGAGCCATTCCCAGTTCTTCCGTATTTTGGCGAAGGCTAAAGGGGCGCTCCCGATCCGTTCATGGCCGATGCCGAATTCGAGTATCAGCAGGGGAATGCCCGCCGTGAAAAGGGCGGTCAGATAGGGGATGAGAAAGGCGCCGCCGCCGTTTTCGTAGGCGAGGTACGAGAAGCGCCAGATATTCCCGAGACCCACGGCGGAGCCGATGGCCGCGAGTATAAAACCGGTGCGTGACTTCCACTGACTCCGGTTTGCTTTCCTTGTAACCATGGGATTTTCTCCTTAAAGCCCGGGCGGTCCGGCAGACCGGTAAGAAGGGGAAAAATATCACGCTCTTGCAGAGGGGTGCAACAAGAATCTGGGTTTAGCAGATGCCTGGGAAGCTGCGGGAAGAGGAGAAGGCTGGAAAAGCGAAAGCCTGCGGGAGACCGCAGGCTTTCGCAGAAAAGCAGGCCCGAATAAAAAGTGGGATCAGCGGCACCAGTGAGTGCTTAACCGCAGCTGCAACCGCCGCCGCAGCCTGACTGGTCCCCGGGGTTGCAGGCGGCTGGCTGCTTCAGGGCATGCAGCTCTTCCTCCGTTGCCGCGCGCACCCCTTTGATGACCACATCGAAGATCAGGGTCTTCCCGGCGAGGGGGTGATTGAGGTCGATCACGGCGGCCTCAGGCTCGATTTCTTTGACCACAAAATTGATCGGCATGCCCTGGGGGGACGTGGCCTGAAAACTCATCCCCACCTCCAGCTCAACGCCTTCGGGAAATTGCTTCAGGGGGATGTTCTGTATCAACTCGGTCTGATGGGGCCCGTATGCCTCTTCGGGCTCCACAACCACCTGAAAGCTCTCCTTCGCCTCCTTGCCCATCAATTCTTTTTCCAGTCCAGGGATGATCTGGTTGTATCCGGTGACAAACTCAAGGGGGGTTTCCGGGTCGGACTGGTCAACCGTTTCTCCCGACTTGAGGTTGAGGACATAGTCCATGGTCACGTACGATTCCTTGGTGATTTTCATGATGGCGTCCTTTATTTGGAGTGGTTCTTAATAGATGCATCTGCCCCTTTTCTTGAAGGTGCATGCTTATTTACTTATCCCATATGGGTGTCCAGTGTCAACAGAAGAAAAAAAAGAAGAAAAAGATGGGGCCTCCTGGTTATCACAAAATGGGAAGTTATGTTATCATGGGCTAAACTTCTAACAGTCGGGAATCAAAAAGGAATCAGGTGGTTTCATGGAGACCGTTTACTTCGCCCCCTTGCTGCTTATTTCACTGCTGGCCTTCTTCATTCCGCTTTTCACCTCCTTCTTCAGGAATCTTCTGATTCCAGCCATGGTGGGTGAGATTCTCTGCGGGATGGTGATCGGCAAGAGCGGTTTGAATCTTATTCAGGAGGGCGCCTGGCTGAATTTCCTGTCTCATTTTGGCTTTGCTTATCTCATGTTTCTTTCGGGCCTTGAGATCGATTTCGATCTCATGCGGCCCAGAAAAATAGAGCGCCATCGGCTGTCATGGCGGACCTGCTTTAAAGAGCCCCTTTACCAGAGCCTGGCTATATTTCTGCTCAGGCTCCTGATTGCCTCTCTCATGTCCCTGGGGCTCTGGCGCGCGGGGCTGATCCGAGAGATCTGGCTCATGGCGCTGATTTTCTCCACCACGTCCGTGGGGGTCGTCCTGATGGTGCTCAAGGAGCGGGGTCACCTGAAACAAGATTTGGGGCAGGTCATCCTCTCCAGTGCCGTGATTGCCGATCTGATCACCGTGGTCCTCATGACCATGGGATTCGTCATTTACATGAGCGGCTGGAACCCGGAGTTGCTCTACGTGGGGCTCCTGTTTCTCGCGGTTCTGGTGGCCGACCGGATCTATAACTTTCTGCAAACCAAGCCGGGCATTCGCCGCCTCTTCGTCGACATGGCCCATGCCACCTCCCAGATTCGGGTGCGCGGCGTCTTCGCCTTGATGCTGATCTTCGTGGTTCTGGCCCAGAAGCTCGGGGCCGAGATCATCCTCGGCGCCTTCCTTGCGGGGGCGCTGGTGTCCAAGATATCCCGGCGAGAAATCCCCAACCTCCAGTTGAAACTCGATGCTATCGGATACGGGTTCTTCATCCCCATCTTCTTCATCATGGTCGGCGTGAACTTCGATCTGAACGCCTTGGCCGCCTCCCCGGCCAGTTTAATCCTGGTACCCCTGCTCATCGTCATGGCCTACGGGGTCAATTTTATTTCGGCGCTCATCCTGCGGTTTCGTTTTTCATGGAAGGAGACCTTTAGCGCCGGCGTCCTCCTGTCGGCCCGATTGAGCCTCATTGTGGCCGCGGCGGCCATTGCACTGGAGATGGAGGCGATTACGCCGGCAGTCAATTCGGCTATCATCATTATGGCCCTGGTCACCTGCATTGCGTCGCCCCTTATTTATAACCGCCTTGCCAGCGTGGAGAGCCGCCCGGCCCGCTATATTCAGATTATCGGGGCCGGCCATACCGGCCTCAGTCTGGCCCGCAGGCTTCAGGAGCGCGGGATGGCGACGGTCTTGCTGGAAATCGATCCTCTGGCCTGTCACCAGGCACAGGCGGCGGGATTAAACGTGCTCCATGGCGACGGTACGGATCCCGATTTTCTGGCCATGACCGGCATCTACTCGGAAGACCTGCTGATTCTGACGACCTCCGACGACCAGGTGAATCTCATGATTGCCAACCTGGCCCGAACGGTTTTCGATGTGGATCGGATCATTGCGAAGCTGAACGACCCCGCTTGTGCCCGGGAATACAGAGAACTGGGCGTCCATACCATCGATTTCTCACGCCAGGGGTTGCTGGCCATAGAAAATCTGATTCTTCGTCCCAATATCTTCGATGTCCTCATGCAGGATGAGTCAGACAAGGAAGTCATGGAAGTGGTCATGAAGAGCACAGCCCTTAAAGGCAGGGCTCTGAGGGAGATTCGCCTTCCGGGAAACAGCCTTATTCTCTTCGTGAAGCGGGGCGGGGAAACGATCATTCCCCACGGGAGTACCCGGCTCTACGAGGACGACGTCATTGCCCTGTGCGGCGATTTCGATTCGGTTCAGAAGGCCCGAGGGCTCTTTCAAATGCAGGAAAGCCTGTAGCACAGAAGTCCTGTCATGGATAAGGCATGGGCCGTTGCACCACCGAAGGAATTGATTTTTCCTCCTGCCTTTCCGTTTTCGGCCGAAGCAAAAAAAACAAAAAAAATCTTGAAAAAGGCGAGGCATTTCCTTATAGTGACCTTCCGTCCTTTGCATTTGGCATAGCAGTTCACCATCAAGAATCTATTTAGATTTTTCACTGTCGGCCATGGCTTCTTTGTACACATTTCTGATCATGTTCGGTTTCTGGATGGTTTTGTCCGGGAAGTTCGATCTCTTTCACCTCACCCTCGGTGTATTGGCGAGCCTTCTGGTGACGTACCTGTCCCACGATCTTCTCATCCAGCACAGGGAGAAGAGAGGGCGGCAGGCTGAAATAGGGCGTTTTGCCCTCTATATCCCCTGGATTCTTGCCGAAATCTTCAAAGCGACACTGCACGTCGTCCGTGTTGCCCTTCATCCGAGAATGCGTGATGTGATTAATCCCACCATCGTCTGTTTCCGGACGAGCCTCAAAAAGGAGATCTCCCAGGTGGCTCTGGCCAATTCCATTACGCTGACTCCGGGAACGATCACTATCAGAAGCGAGAACGGGAACTTGACCGTGCATGCACTGACGGAAAAGGCCGCTGCCGGTCTGCCGGGGGCCATGGAGCGCCGGATCGCTGAGGTCTTCAAGGAGGAATAGAATGGAGCATTTCTTCATCGGTCTGGGTGTCGGTATGTGCCTTCTCATGGGCCTGACCCTTTATCGGGCAATCTTCGGTCCCACCGCCATTGATCGGATCATGGGGGTGAATGTGATCGGCACAAAGACCACGATCCTGCTTGTCGTTATCGGCACCATCTATGGCCGGGTCGACATGTTCGTGGACATTGCACTGGCTTACGCCTTCCTGAACTTTATTGCCACCATTGCCGCCTCACGCTATTTTCTGCATGCCAAGAATCTGAGTCCCACGGGGTTCGGCCTCTGGCACCGCCGGGGGCGATGGAAATGATCGACTTTCTGACCATCGTATTGGTTGGGGCAGGTTATTTCTTTTTTTTCGCCACCACTGTGGGCATTCTTCGCCTCCCCGATTTCTACTGCCGGATGCATGCGGCGGGTAAAGGCGATATTCTTGCCTCTCTGCTGATTCTGTCCGGTCTTGCCCTTTATAATCTTCACCATTTTTCCTTCGCGGCGCTTCTGGTCAGTTTGAAGATCCTGCTGATTTCCGTCTTCATCTTCCTGACCAGCCCGACGGCGACCCATGCCATCATCGACGCCGGTTTTGAATCCGATGTGCAGCCGTGGTCAAAGAGTACGGAAGAGGAGGACTAAACCATGATCTGGCAGCTGGATCTCTTGCTTTTGACACTGATCACCCTGAGTGCCCTGGGCGCGGTGATGGTCAAGGATCTTCTCAGTTCGGCCATTGTTCTGGGCGCGTACAGCTTCCTCATGTGCCTGCTCTGGACGGAGATGGGTTCCGTCGACGTTGCTTTCACCGAGGCGGCCGTTGGCGCCGGTGTGGGGACCGTTTTCATGATTGCCGCCATTCACCAGACCACGAGAGAGGTCAAACGGCGCAGCTCCGGCCGCATCGCCCTTAAACTGATCAGCCTGCTGGCGGCAGGGGTGACAGGGACGGTCCTGATGATCGCCGTAAATGATTTCCCCGGGTGGGGCGATCCGCAGTCACCGGCGAGCACCCATGTGTCGCCCTATTACATCACCAGGAGTATTGAAGACACTGGTGTGCCGAATATCGTTACCTCCGTTCTGGCCGATTACCGGGGTTTCGACACCATGTTTGAGACCGCTGTCATCTTTGCCGCCGGGATTGCAGTGATCAGTATTCTCCGGCGCTTCCCCGAGAAAGGCGTGGCCACTGCTCGAGAGGATACCGAAAGGAAGACCGCCTACAGGGATGCGATTATCCGATGGATCTGCCGGCAGATGGTCCCCTTTATACAACTGTTCGCCCTGTACGTGGTTGCCCACGGGCATCACAGCCCGGGCGGGGGATTTCAGGGGGGGGTGATTCTGGGTGCGAGCTTTATCCTCATGGCCATCTGCTACGATATGAATATGGTTCTGAACCGGATGAGCGAGCGGTGGAATCTCCTGTTAGCCAATGCCGGTGTTTTCCTATACGCCGGCATCGGTGCCCTCTGTTTATTGCTGGGGGCAAATTTTCTCGATTACAGCGTTTTGAGTAGGATCCTGCCGGCCACCACCGCCGTTGAAGCCCGCTCCCATGGCATGCTCGGCATTGAAATCGGTGTGGCTGTGGCCGTTATGGCCATCATGATCGCCATCTATCTTAATATCGCCTCCCACGGAAAGCAGGACAAAGGACTTTAGTGGTCATGGACATCATCGTTGCCAAATACAATTACTGGATCTATGTCTTGCTGATGATGATCGGCATGTACACCATGTTGTCCAAGAACAACCTGCTCAAGAAGGTCGTCGGGATGAGCATCTTTCAGACCGCCATCATCGTTTTTTATGTCTCCATCGGCGCCAAGAAGGGTGCCAGCATCCCCATTATTGAACATGTCCACGGTCACGAAGTCGCCGGACAGGCCATCGAGGCCATCCATTATGTGAACCCCCTGCCCCACGTCCTGATGCTGACGGCGATCGTGGTTTCCGTAAGTACACTCGGCGTGGCCCTCGCGATCATCCTGGCCATTCACAGGCGTTACGGGACCACGGAAGAAGATGAACTGCTGGAGAAGCTGCCATGATTCCAGCAGAGCAGATTCCCATCTTCATCGTCATCGTTCCCCTCCTTTCGGCCTTTTTCATCAGTATCGCCGGTGCGGCGGACAGGCGTTTCTGCTATCCTCTGACCATCGGCGCTCTGGCCCTTTCACTCTATGCATCCGTCGAAACACTCTTCCAGGTTCTGGAGCGGGGCGTTGTGCGTTACCGTCTGGGGGGGTGGCCGCCGCCCTTTGGAATCGAATACGTAATCGACCATTTGAATGCCCTGGTACTGGTGATTGTCTCTTTCGTGAGCGTTGTGGCCGCTCTTTATTCGAAAGAAAGCGTGAAGCGGGAACTCCCCGACAGGATCCCGCACTTTTACACCCTTTACGTACTTCTGGTGACAGGGCTGCTCGGGATGACCATCACGGGCGATGCCTTCAATCTCTATGTCCTCCTTGAAATCTCGGCCCTCACGAGCTACGCACTGATCGCCATGGGGCGGGACAGGGCGCTGCCGGCGAGTTTCAACTATGTCATACTAGGCACCCTGGGGGCGTCTTTTTACCTTTTGGGCGTGGGCCACCTCTACATCATGACGGGGTCGCTCAACATGGGAGATCTGCACAGCATCCTGCCCGGCCTTTATCACTCCAAGGCCATCCAGGTGGCTTTCGTGCTCATTCTCCTCGGGCTGTGGGCGAAGATGGCCTTCTTCCCCCTCCATGGCTGGCTCCCCAACGCCTATACCTACGCACCCTCTGCGACAAGCGCCCTGATTGCCCCCCTCATGACCAAAGTCTCTGTCTACATCATGATCCGTGTCATGATATCGCTGTTCTCCCCCGGTTACGTATACCATACCTTCAAGGCTTCCGGGCTCGTGGTCTGGATGGCCGTGGCGGCCATTATTGCAGGCTCGGTCCTCGCCCTGTCCCAGAGGAGCTTCAAGAAGATTCTCACCTACCTGATCGTGGCCGAAGTCGGTTACATGGTGGGCGGAGTCTGGCTGGCCAATGAAAACGGGATGACAGGTGCGATCCTCCACATCCTCAATGATGCCTTGATGACGCTCTGTCTATTCCTGGTAGCGGGGATCATCGTCTATAAGACCCGCGGGCACCAGTTAGAAAATCTGCAGGGTTTGTACAAGAAAATGCCCGTCACCATGGGCGCCTTTACCGTCGGCGCTCTGTCCATGATCGGTGTCCCCCCGACTGCCGGATTCTTCAGCAAATGGTATCTCATTCTCGGTGCCATCGATGCGGGTCAATGGGGATTTCTGGCGGCGCTCTTGTTTTCGAGTCTGGTGAATGCCATCCTCTTCTTCCGGATGATAGAAATCGCTTATTTTGAGCCCCATTCCGAGCACCACGGAAATGGCCATCACGGGGACGAAAGGGTCGAGGTGGATGAGGCACCCTTCTCTATGGTGGCACCCCTGGTTTTCATTGCCGTGTCGCTTGTGGTGGTCGGCCTTTATACCCGTGAAATTGTTACCCGGATCATCCAGCATGCCTTGCCGCCGGGGCTGTAGCGCCGTGACGGGGCGCGGGAATTGAACTCATGGAAACAGTAACATCCATCAAGCCCTTTGCGGCTGTTCTGGTCTCACTGGTTGCCGTTGTGCCGATCGTCCTTTCGAGACGGACAGCAAATCTCAGAGAAGCCTGGACCTTTGGCGCCGGTGTGGTCAAGCTCGGTCTCGTCGCCTCCATGGTGCCCGTTGTTCTCGGGGGGCAGGAGATCGAATATACCGTGGCGCAGGTGCTGCCGGGCATGGCCATTGCCTTCCGCGTCGATGCACTGGGGATGCTCTTTGCGCTGGTGGCCTCCATCCTCTGGATTGCGACTTCCGCCTATTCCATAGGCTACATGCGGGGCCTCAAGGAGCACAGCCAGACCCGTTATTTCGCCTTTTTTGCCGTCGCCCTTTCTGCGACGATGGGCGTCGCCTTTTCGGCCAACCTGTTTACCCTCTATCTCTTTTACGAGATGCTTTCCCTGGCCACTTACCCTCTGGTGACCCATCACCAGGATCCCGAGGCCCGCGTCTCCGGCCGCAAATACCTGACCTACATCCTCGGGACCTCCATCGGGTTTGTGCTCCCGGCCATGCTTGTCTCCTATCATCTGGCCGGCACGCTCGAATTCAGCAGTCAGGGCTTCCTGGCGCAAACGGCCTCGAAGCAGACGCTCACCGTCCTGCTCGTGCTCTTTGTCTTCGGTTTTGCCAAGGCCGGGATCATGCCCTTTCATGCCTGGCTCCCGGCGGCCATGGTGGCGCCCACGCCGGTCAGCGCGCTGCTCCATGCGGTGGCCGTGGTCAAGGTGGGGGTTTTTTCGATCCTGCGAATCGTGACAGGGGTATTTGGAACGGATCTGCTCCGGTCTCTGGAACTGGGAACCTTTCTCTGTTATGTCGCGTCGGTGACCATCCTTGCCGCTTCTCTGATTGCGCTGTCACAGGACGGCCTGAAGCGGAGGCTGGCCTTTTCCACCATCGGTCAGCTGTCTTATATTGTCCTCGGTGCCGCCCTTCTGTCACCTAAAGGCCTCACCGGCAGCATGGTCCATATCGCCATGCACGCCTTCGGGAAAATTACGCTCTTCTTTTGCGCGGGGGCGATTTTCGTGGCCACGGGGAAGAAGAATATCAGTGAGATGGTGGGCATCGGCAGGCGGATGCCCATTACCATGACGGCCTTTCTCATCGGCTCCCTCAGTGTCGTGGGCCTCCCGCCGACAGGCGGTTTCATCAGCAAATGGTACCTTGTTCAGGGGACCCTGGAAGCCCATCAGCAGGCCATGCTCTTCGTGCTTCTCTTCAGTTCTCTCCTGAATGCTGCTTACTTCTTTCCCGTCTTTTACCGGGCGTTCTTCTGTACACCGGAGGAATCGATGTTTGAAAACAGGATCCAGGAGGCACCCGCCTGGTGTGTGGCGCCGCTGGTCTTCAGCGCCCTGGTATCAATCGGGCTCTTTTTCTACCCCCAGCCCTTTTTCCGTCTGGCCCAGCTGGCGGTGAAGGGGATTACAGGAGGTTGATGTGATGGATGAAGAAAAGAAGGAGTTGTCTCACGACCCGGTGCCGGGCTATCGACCGGCTTTTTATATCATATTTGCCCTGTGCACGCTCTACCTGGCTGTGATTTTTATCCTGTCCCAGTGAGCCTGTTCTCTGGCAACGGCATGAACCGGTTCCGAGAAGAAAAGGGAGTCCGATGATGGATGAAAAGCATTTGTTCGATGATCCCAGAAACGTGAAGAGGCTGCTGAAGATCTTTTTTGCCATACTCATTGTATTATTGGTGTTGGATTTTTTTGTACACAAGCATGCCTACTTCCCCTGGGAGGCCTGGCCTGAGTTTTATGCCATGTACGGTTTTGTTGCCTGTGTCTTCCTCGTTCTGGTGGCCAAATATGTCCTCCGGCCCCTGGTCAAGCGGGAGGAGGACTACTATGATTAGCGCCATACCGCCGGCTTTTATCTTTATCCTGGGTGCGCTGCTGATTCCCCTGCTCCGGGGTAAGGCCAAATCGGCGGTCATGCTCCTCATCCCTGTTGTCGGTTTTGCCAACCTCCTCAACACAGCGCCCGGAAGCCACGGGGTGGTCCCCTTTCTCGATTTTGAACTCCTTTTGTTCAAAGTGGATCGGCTGAGTCTTCTCTTTGGATACATATTTCACTTCATTACATTCATTACGGTGATTTACGTCCTTCACGTGAAGCGTGACCTGGAGTATATGGCCGGTTTTATCTATGCCGGCAGCGCTTTGGGTGTCGTATTTGCCGGCGATCTTTTTTCGTTCTTTGCGTTCTGGGAGCTGCTGACCGTGGGGTCGGTCATGCTCATCTGGGCCAGGAAGACGAAAGCCTCCACAGCCGCAGGCTTCCGTTACCTGATGGTGCACGTTTTTGGAGGCCTGGTCCTGCTTGCAGGGATTGTTCTTTATATCTACGAACAGAATTCCATTGCCTTCGGCTACATCGGTATCAGTGGGGTCTCTTCTTACTTCATCTTCATCGGTATGGGGATCAATTGCGCCTGGCCTGTGCTGCATCCCTGGCTCTCCGATGCCTATCCTGAAGCCACAATCGGCGGAACCATTTTCCTGAGCGCCTTTACGACGAAAGCCGCGGTCTATGCGCTGGCCCGTGCCTTTCCGGGGACGGAGAGCCTGATCTGGATCGGTGCCGCCATGGCGGCCTTTCCTATCTTTTACGCTGTCATCGAAAACGAT
>CAYUBU010000243.1:0-3615 GCA_964443105.1 uncultured Nitrospirota bacterium | reverse complement strand
AATCCGCTGGAAATGCTCGCTGCGGCCTTTCAAGATGACAAGGTGTTCATCGGCTTGGTCTATTTTCCCCTGCCAATGGAAAATGGAGCGGACACCGCCGAGAACGCTGGCACAGGCCGCCAGCCGATCCCGAACCAGGGTGTCGGCAATGGCTGCCGCCTCCTCCGGGCTGGCTGCGGTCACCAGAATTACGATAAACTCGGTCATCGCAAGCCCTCCGCCGCCCGGATCGCCGCCTCATAGACTTCCTTTAAGGGGACACCTTTTTCTCTGGCTGCCCGGCGGCACACCTCGTACTCGGGAGCCCTGTTCACGACGGCCCCGTTGAGAATGCCGATCTTCACGGCAAGGGGCCCAAACTCCGTCTCCACGGTGACCGATTGCCGGGTCAGCATGCGCCGCTCGATCCGGTATCGTCGCACCCCCAGGGCAGTGGTCTCGAGCAAGAGGGTTCTCGCCATTGCCTCTTCTTTATCCAGGGGGGCCAGCACGCTGATTCGCGTGGCCGGTCGGCCTTTTTTCATCACCATGGGCGTCAGGAAGACATCCAGGGCCCCCCGCTCAAAAAGAAGATCCATCACATGTCCGTACAACTCGGGATTCATATCGTCGACATTGGATTCAATCATCCAGCAGAAATCGTTGGAGGCGGCATCGGTCTCTCCAATGATGATGCGCAGACTGTTTGGCCAGCCGGGAGGATCGGCACTGCCCAGGCCATACCCCACCTGTTCGACCTGCATCAGCGGCTGGCCCCCAAAGCCGGCGCAGAGGCCTGCCAGAATCGCGGCACCTGTGGGGGTGGTGAGCTCCAGTTGCGGTCCTGCGGCGTAGGAAGGCTTTCCCTTGAGCAGGGCGACCGTTGCCGGTGCCGGTACGGGGAGCGTCCCGTGGGCCGTCTTCACGGTGCCCTGGCCCACGTTCACCGGCGAGGCCTCGATCCGGCCAATGCCCAGGGCGTCAAATCCGATGACCGCGCCCACAATGTCCACAATGGAATCGACGGCACCGACTTCGTGAAAATGGACCTCCGAGATGTCCACACCATGAATGAGGGCTTCCGCTTCGCCCAGCAGCTCGAATATCTTCCGGCTCTTTTCCTGGATCTTCGATGAGAGGGTGCTCGCTTCAATGATGGCAAGGATGGCCTTCAGGTTTCGGGCCGGCTGCTTCTCTTCGACCACCACGTCGCAGTAAACGCCGGTGATCGATCCCCGGGTCGCTTCCGTGGTTTTGACGGTATAGCCGGCGAGGGGGAGCCTGGCCAGTTCCCCGCGGAGGACGTCGGCGTCGAGACCGGCGTGGAGCAGAGCGCCCAGGGTCATGTTGCCGCTGATGCCGGAAAAACAATCGAGGTAGGCCGCCTTCAAGATCGGTTCTCCTGTGAGTCCAAAGAGTTTTTTAAGCTAGCATAGGGCCCGGGGTTTCTCAAGGGAAAAGGGTCTCCGTTTCCTCATGCCCTGGGGTATGAACCCCGCATGCCGCGGGGACAGGATACGGTGCGGTCAGGGTGCCGCGCGGGCCTGCCGGGCACACCGTTCCTAAGGCCGAGACCGGTGCCATGTCAGGTAGCGGACGAAGAGGCTCTTGAGAAAGGGCGTCAGTCGGGAGCGGTTGAAAGCATCTCCGGCTTGCTTGATGCCTTCGGCCTGGGTGGGATAGGGATGTATGACGGTGGAGAGTGTTTTGAGACCCATGTTGCCTACCATAGCCAGGGTGATCTCGCTGATCATCTCTCCTGCATGGCGGGCCACGATGGTCGCGCCGACGATTTTATCGGTCCCCTTTTTCACATGGATTTTCACGAAGCCCTCTTCCTCGCCGTCGGCAATGGCCCGGTCTACTTCCTTCATCTCCCGCATGAAGGTGTCCACGGCAATCCCCTTGGCCTCGGCCTCCCGCTCGTACATCCCCACATGGGCGATCTCGGGATCCGTATAGGTGCACCAGGGAATGGTCAGGGCGCTCAGCCGCTTGCGCCCCATAAAGAGGGCGTTCTGAATGACGATCCGGGCGGTGGCATCGGCGGTGTGGGTAAATTTATGGAGAAGGCAGATGTCGCCGGCGGCATAGATCTTGGGGTTGGTGGTCTGGAGATAGTCATTGACCACCACCCCCTGGCGGTTGTCGAAGCTGACCCCCGCCGCTTCAAGGCCAAGGCCGTCGACGTTGGGCGTCCGTCCGGCGCCCACGAGGATTGCGTCGGCCGCGATCTCTCCCTCCTGGCCGTCGGTGCTCACGTGGAGCACCTTTTCCTGACCCGACAAGGTGACACGGTTAACCGTGGTACTGAGTCTCACATCGATGCCATCCTTCACGAAGGCATCGGCCAGGATCCTCGCGGCGTCGGGGTCTTCCCGGGTGAGAAATTGGGGAGCCCGTTCGATGATGGTCACCTGGGATCCGAGGCGGGCAAAGGCCTGCGCCAGTTCGCATCCGATGGGTCCGGCGCCGAAGACGGTGATCCGTTGGGGAAGTTCGGTGAGGGAAAAGACCGTTTCGTTGGTCAGGAAACCGGCGTCTTTCAGCCCTTCCACCGGCGGTTCGAAAGCCCGGGCTCCCGTGGCAATGACCCCCTTTTTGAATCGCAGGACCTTGCCGTCCACTTCCACGGTATCGGGTCCCGTAAACCGCCCCTCACCGAGGAAGATATCGACCCCGAGATCACTGTACCGTTTGGCCGAATCGTTGGCGCTGATCCGGCTCCGAAGGCGGCGCATCCGCTCCATGACGGCGCCAAAGTCGGCCTCGGCCCCCGGGGGGACGGCAACACCAAAGGTGCCGGCATTGGCCACGTCAGCACGGACACGGGATGACCGGATCACGCATTTGGAGGGGACGCATCCCACGTTGAGGCAGTCGCCGCCCATGAGGTGACGTTCAATCAGGGCCACTCGGGCACCGAGCCCCGCCGCGCCGGCTGCGGTGATCAGGCCGGCGGTTCCGGCACCGATGACGACGAGATTGTAGCGGGGGGCCGGATCGGGGTTTACCCAGTCTTCCGGATGGACATAGGACTGGAGCAGGGTGTTGTGTTCATCTTGAGGAAGGATGCTAATTTTGTCCGCCATCGGTCAACCCCCGCCTGTCCCGGCCCACCCTGTTTCCGTCAGAGCAAGTCAGGCCCACGTGTATGAAATAATCTTTCTGTTATACCAGCGCCCCCCCGCAGGACGAGCCGCTACCGGCGGTGCAACCGAAACAGTGGATTCCTGTGACAATCCGCCTTTCCTTGAGTGCCTGGGCGTCAAAGAGCTTAATATGACTGGGTGCACCGTGGTTGACGGGGATATTGAGGGCAAAATTAAAATCACAGTCGTATACCCGGCCATCCCAGGCAATGCTCACCTGGTGGCGGCACATGAGCCCCTCCAGGGTTGCGGGGTTGAAAGCGTCCTTGAGGAGGGCAAGATACTTCCGGTCCTCCCGGGCCGTCTGCAGCTGTGCCCAGAACCGCCCCAGCGGCATGTTGGTGATGGTCAACAGTTTGTTGAAGGCGATGCCGAAGAGCTGGTCCAGCTCCCGGCGGTAATCGGCCTCAAGGACCGACTGCTCCGGAGGGAGATAGGGGCCGCCGGGGTTGTAGACAAGATTGAGCATGAGTTCCGGATCGGT
>CAYUBU010000242.1:0-14442 GCA_964443105.1 uncultured Nitrospirota bacterium | reverse complement strand
AACGGGGTTATCTCCGATCTGGAACAAAAGAAGCGTTTTCTCGATGCCATGGCGGAGGACAAGAGCGTTGAAGATCGTCTGCGGGGGCTGGAGAATCATCAGAAGGCCGTCCGCCAAAAGGAAGAGGAACTCTTGGGGAAGATCGCCGAGCTTGAGAAAGAAATGAAGAGCGGTGGGCGTGACGGGGGCCAAGATCATCCAAACAGCAGGACCGTGATGTCGTGGAAGCAGGGGGAGCTTTTGCTGGAACTCATTCCCCGTGTGGACAGCCTGAAGTCGGAAATCGATTCCCTGGAAGCGGAAAAAGAATTCCTCGATGTCCTGGAGGGGTGGCAGGACAATTTTCCCACCCAGACGGCGCAGATTGCCAAGAACTTCGGGTCCCTGGAAGAAAGAGAGCGGTCCCTTTTGAAAGTGATCGACAGTGTGAAGCACGGATTTCAGGCTCTGCAGAATGACGGCAGGGAGGGCGAGGATTCGGGGACCGAAGGGCGAGTCGGGAAAGAAGCCTTGTTCCGGCACCGCCTGGATGAATTGAGAGCGCTGATCCTGCAGCTGGACGGGAAAGGGGCCTTTCTGGCGATGAGCGACGGAGAGGCAGGCCTTGGCCGTGACGCTTTGTCCAGAGGCGTGAACGACCCTTCCGATCGACTGTTGGAGGGGGCGCCGGCAGGAAGACGGTTCAATATGCTGGTGCGGGAGGTTCTCATGGAATCCGACGGGCCGGAGCCAGAGTAGAATGTTGAAATAGAATGAAGGAAGCATGACACCATGGAAATTCGAGGTCTCACCAAGGATGTCCCTGTAAAAACCCTGCTCGAACAGGCGGAGAGCGAGGAGCAGACCGGTACATTGTTCCTCCAGGGGGAGAAAGGGATCGGAGAAATATCCTTTGAGAATGGACTGATCTACTCGGCCGACTCCCCTTTTGTTCGGGAACGGATTGGCCAGAGACTCGTTCTCCAGGGTTTTCTCCACGGTGCCGATCTCTACCGGGTGCTCAGAGAGCAGGACAACCATAAAGATCATCTGCTGGGGGAACTCCTCCTGGAGAATGAACTGATGCCCGCCGACAAGGTGGAACGGGTGATCGGGCAGCAGATCGAAGAATCGGTGTCCCAACTTCTCACCTGGGATCAGGGACGGTTCGCCTTTGAGCGGAACACACCGAGGCACAAGCACCGGGTCTATATTAAACCCCGAGTTCTGCTCCAGCGGAAAGCGCAGCTAAAAACATCGCAGAACCATGGCCCGGCGCACATCATGGACATCATTGAAAAGCATCCCGACCCCCAGATTCACCACCGATTCTATCGGGAGATCGAGGCAAAGGTGGCCAGGACCGAGCGGTTTGAACCCCGGATTACCGTCGTCCTGGTAGAGGGGGATTCACGGATGAGAATGATGGTTCACGACGAGCTGGTGAAACACAATTTCAATGTGAAGGGCGTCAGCAGTGTGGACAAAGCAGAGTACGTGATTGAGCGGCTCCTGGAAAAGGGGTACAGCCCGATCGTTGTGACCGATGTGGATTTCCCGAGTCGGAAGGAAGGGGTACAGCTGGAAGGACTGTCGTTTATGGAGTCTCTCCACGAAAAACATCCGGAGATCCCCATTTTTGTCTCCACCGCTTACCCCATATCCAACCTGCGGAGAAAGATCCTCTTCTACGGCGGCGTATTCTGCATCATCAAGCCGGACTTGTCCGTCCTTTCGTCCAAGAATTTTGAAAAGATATTCGGCTCATTTATCGGGGAGTTGACCTACTGCCTTGACTTGAGTATCCAGCAGTATTATCAGGAGTACTACCAGGAGCGGGCGGACATCATCAAGGATGGTCTGATCGAGGACCTGTTCAACACCAAGGTCGAACTCGTGGAGGTGGGGCGCCAGCTCATGGAGGACTCGAAAACCCTGGAGGCCCTCTACGGTGTCGGCGACATGCTGGTCAAACGGGGGGACGTGGATCGTGCGATTGAATCGGTCATTGAATTCATGTCCCATTATTACGAGCACGTGGGGCTTTTTCTCTGGAGAACCAAGTACCTCAATGGCGTTGCGGGGGGATCCAGCCTCCGGGCCGATTTTTCCGACAAGATCAAACAGGTTTCCGTTGAATTTGACAGGAGCCCCTTTCTCAGGAAGCTCTATGACGAGAAGAAGATGTATTTTGGCCCGCCCCCCGATGATCGGGGTTACCTCGAATTTCTGGACCGCTTTGTCGAGGAGCGGCCCGGAAGCCATCTGCTCTACCCTGTGGAAGTCATGGGTAAGACGGTGGCCCTGTGGTACGCTGATACGGCAGAGGTCGTTGAGAATGTTCAGAAAACACGGATATTCATGTTTCTTGCCAACCTGATTCATCTTTCATTGCAGATGGATATGGAGAATATATGACGAAGCCGTCAAGAGGGACGATGGGCCGGGGTATGTCCCGCAGGCAGGAGAACATCACTTGAGCCGAGATACGGCGAAACCGCAGATTGGTCAGCTTCTAAAGGACCTCCAGGTCGTTGATGAGGAGCAGCTGGTTCTGGCTCTGGAAGAGCAGAAACGGACCAAAGAGCGGCTCGGCTCTGTCATGATCAAGATGGGATTTCTCACGTCTGAAGACCTGGACTATCTTCTGGCCCGACAGCACAATGTTCCCTTCATCAGCCTGGAGCAGTACCGCCTGGACCCGGAAATCGTGGCGTTGGTTCCTGAGGAATACTGCAGGAAGCACAAGGTCATCGGGGTCCAGCGCAACAAGAACCTCCTGACCGTGGCCATGGCCAATCCCCATGATATCGTGGCCGTGAATGAGCTTTCCTTCATTACCGGTCTGAGGATCGCTCCTGTGGTGAGTGCCGAAATATCGATCGCAAAAGCTCTGGACATCTTCTATCGAAAAGAGGCGGAGGACAAGGGCAAGGAACTCGACTGGGAAGCGGAGCTTACCGCCAAGGAAGAGGTCGATATTGAGATCATCCAGAGCGAAGAAGACGAGTTCAAGAATATCGAAGATGTGATTACCTCGTCGGAAGAGGCGCCGGTGATTCGTCTGGTGAATCTGGCTCTTTTAGCGGCCCTGGACAAGCAAGCCTCTCACATTCACATCGAGCCCCTCATGGACAGTCTCCGTGTCCGGCTCCGCATAGACGGGATTCTGGAAGAACTGACAACGCCGCCCAAGAGATATCACATCAACATTATCAACCGGTTGAAGATTCTCAGTGCCCTCGATATTACCAAACACAATATTCCCCAGGAGAGTTACTTCCAAATCCGTTCCAAGGGGCGCTTTGTGGATGTCAAGGTCTCGACTTTTCCCACCCGTCACGGCGAGAGCATGGTCCTCAGCCTGCACAAACAATACCAGCAGGCCCTGGACCTCGATTCCCTCGGGTTGAGTCCTGCGGTGCTGCAGGAATACAAGACTCTCATCAGCGGGAAGAGGGGGTTTATCCTCTTTGTGGGCCCCAATAACAGCGGCAAGACGTCGACCATTTACGCGTCCCTCCATTATTTGAACCGGCGGGACAAAAGTATTTACACCTTCGAGAATCCGATCAAGAATCTCATAGAGGGGATATTCCAGGGGCAGCCCAATGAGAAGGCGAAGCTCTTTTACGATGAAGGCGTCCGGGCGATCCTGGCTCAGGATCCCGACGTCATGATGGTGGGCGACATGAATCATGAAAAGGCCGTCGAATACGCCCTTCAGTCATCCTTGTCCCGAACCCTTGTTTTGGGGCGCCTCAACTACAACGACGCCGCCGGGGCCCTCCTCCATCTGGCGGATATGGGGATCCCTCCCTTTCTGGTTTCCCAGGCGGTGACCGCGGTTCTGAGCCAGCGGCTGGTGAGACGAATCTGTCCCAGCTGCTCCGACAGCTATATTCCTCCGAAGAAAATCCTGGATGACATGAAAGGTTTTACCGACAGCGGGGAGGTCACCTTCTTCCGTGGGAGCGGATGCAAGGAATGCGGGCAGACCGGGTATCAGGGGGTTGCGGGTATTTTTGAACTGACCACGCTGAACGAGGAGATCAGGCAGCTGATTCTTGATCGAGCCAGCCGTCATGAAATCAACGGGGCCATGCGACGCAAAGAGGCGGTCACTCTCTATCAGGATGCTTTGACCAGGGTTGTCCAAGGGGTTACGACGTACGAAGAAATACTGAACATTGCCGATCTTGAGATCACGCGCAAACAATAAGGGGTCGCACCATGAAAAGTATCGAACGGGGCTTGGAAAAAGCCATCAGTGAAAGGGATGGCAGACGGAATCACGAGGCCCAGAGTTTCCTGAAGCATTGGAAGGGGAAGACATCGGACCGGTCCAAGCTGAGCGCCTACCTGGTTTCTTATCTTGAGCCCAAATCCCTTGCCTCGGAACAGTTCAAGAGACTCCGAACGAAAATTCTCCGCCAGATGAAGGAAAGGATGGAGAACACCATTCTTGTCACCAGTGCGGTGAAGGGGGAGGGAAAGACGACCACGGCTCTCAACCTCGCCATCTCCATTGCCCAGGGGCTGAACGAAACCGTACTGATTATGGACACGGATCTGAGAAAGCCCGGTGTCCACACCCACCTGGGTATTGAAGCGGAACTCGGCCTGGTGGACTATCTGCGGGACGAGCGGAGTCTGCCGGACCTGCTGGTGAAAACGGAAATCCCCAAATTGACCCTTTTGCCTTCCGGGATCCCGCCGGAGAACCCATCAGATCTGCTTGCCTCCGATCGGATGTCCATGCTGCTTCATGAGGTGAAAACCCGCTACGAAAACCGATTTATCGTGCTCGATTCTTCACCGGTCAATATCTTCGCCGATACCGCGATTCTTGCTCCCCAGATGGACGGCGTTCTCTTGGTTGTGAAAGACGGGGCCACGCCCCGGGATTTTGTCCTTCGGGCCGTCTCTCAGCTGGAGCAGAGCAACATGCTCGGGATCTGCCTTAACCACATCTCCGCGCCCGACTCCCTTATGGAGAACTATTACTACTACTACGACTACGAGAAGTCCGACCAGACATGACCTGCGGGTCCCGTCCCGTCTAATTCTGCGGGACGGGCTGCTTTGCCTGCGGGGTCAGTCCCGAGAGCCCATAGCCTTTTGTGTCAAAACGGTCCAGAGAATAAATCCGCCGCGTTTCCTCTCCCGAACTGTCGAAGGCGTCAAGGCAGATATCCCGGTCGTTTGCCTCGATGACAAAATCCCGCCTCGCGCCGTCGGCGGTCACCAGACTCCCGGTGAACAACGAAGCCCCCCTTTCCTGATGCAGGGTCAGGGTCTGCTCAAGATGGCCTTTATCGTAGAAAAGGAGTTTCATCCTTTTCTTTCCTGCGTCTTGGCTGAATTCCTGAACCGCCTTCTGATCACCCTTCATGGAGAATCGTACCTGGCTCATGGGGTTGTCACCGGTCCAGAATTCCAGGGTGTTAAAGAACAGGCCATCGGCGAGGAGCGCGAATGCGTAAACGGGAACAACATTCAGCACCAGGAAAATGACTTCATTGATCCAAGGTTCATGAGCGGCCCTTTGGTTCCAGACTCGCAATTTGTTGAAGGCGGTGAAGGAGCCGTAACAGCCGGTCGCCAGGAAGCTGACCAGGACCATTCCGATTATCCAGTTTCTCGAACCTTTCATGATTTCCTCCTCCTTGCTGATCTTGTTGATGGCGATGGGTTCTTAATCAAGCCGGGCAGCGGAGCATGGGAAGAAGCCGCGGCCGATCTCAGGGGGTCCTGAGGGTCAGACCGACTACAGCGAGGACCGTTGTGGGGTTAACCTGTCCGGTATCTTCTCCTTTTTGAGGCCCGCCCGGGTCGGTTACCCCTTGTTTGCGGTGTGCCGGAGAAGGGGGTAAGAGTCACAGGTTGAGTTTCTCCTTCTTTGCCAGGAGTTGCTCCCGACTCTCCTCATGGTCAGGGTCGGCCACACAGGCGTCGACGGGACAGACGGCAGCGCACTGGGATTCGTCGTGAAATCCGACGCATTCCACGCATCTTGCCGGGTCGACGACATAGGTGGGATCGCCTTCCGAGATGGCCTGGGTGGGGCAGATCTCTTCACACTCACCGCAGGCGACACATTCATCATTGATCATCAGCGCCATCTTACGACCTCCCGTTTGTTGAAAATGTTGTTGGAGTTGGGATCAGAATTGTATCCTGTTTTGAAATAGATGACAGAATTTCGCATCCCTGTCAAGTCTTGCCGGTTATCTGTGGTGGCCGGTGGTCTGATTGGCCGACCAGCTGATGAAAGAGGTTCGATTCCCGTTTGAAGAAACCTTCGGTGTGAAAGGTATCGGTAAGATGGAGAAATTCATAGTCTAGATGGTGTCCCAGTTCATGGAGCAGGGTTCTCAGGAAGGTCTTGAAGGCGACCACCTGTTGCCGCTTGGCCGTGCGCATCCAGACGGTGATCCTGTCGGGCTCCCCCGGTTCGTAGAGGCCCTGAAGCTCTCCCCACGTGGCGGAAGGGCGCCTTTCCAGGACGATGACCTTGAGGGGCCTGATCCCCAGGGTGCGAACGATCGCGGTGATCAGGGCCTGCGCCTGCCGCTGGGTCTGCCGGTGGTCACCGCCTTCGAGAGCGTCCGCCAGTGCCGGTACCAGGGGAAGAAAGGACTTGAGTTCAGGAAGGGGAACGGCTAATATGCGGTCGCTCTTCCGGTATTCTCTCTTCTGTGCCGCCGTGAGTCGATGATAATAATTGAATGGCACGGGTAAACCTGCGCAGCCGTGAAGGATTCGAGGCTAACATAGCAGATTGCTTTTTCTCTGGCAAGGGGCTTTTTCGGGGGTTGAATATTCTCCCCTTCCGACCGTCTCAGTTCAAGAGGCCACCCGAAAGGGCTATGCCTCTGCCCAAATCGCCGGTTGACATCGATTCCGGGAATATCTATACTGATAATTCCGAGTCCAGAAACTGCAGGCCCCCAGTGATGGGCGCCGAGAAAAGGAGTTGCTCCCGTATGAAAAGGTCGTGGATGTTCATTGTGCTCGCAGGACTGCTTCTCGTGCTTGGTCGGTCTGAAATTGAAGCTGCCGCCCCAAAGATTCAAGTCGATGAGCCCGTTTACGACTTCGGGACCATCAAGCCCGGAGAGAAGGTCAGTCATGTGTTCCAGTTCAAGAATGTGGGGGATGGGGAGCTGGTGATCACCGATGTGAAGACTTCCTGCGGATGTACGGCGGCTATGACATCGTCCAAGACCCTGGAGCCCGGGGCCGAGGGGACCTTGCAGGTTAATTTCGACTCGAAAGGACGCAAGGGCCACCAGGCGAAGACGGCGACCATCCATTCCAATGATTCCGACCAGCCGACCATAACGGTTCGGATTACCGGGGAAATCAGTGTCGGTGATGAACCCCGGATCGCAGTGGAACCGCAAACCCTCGACCTGGGTGTCCTCGAACCGGGAGGTACCGCGGTCCGCAGTGTGACGATTACCAACTCAGGTACGGCGGAACTGGCGATTGAAAATTTCGTCGGCCGTAACTTCGTGACCGTAAGAAACGACCCGGGGGAGGCAGCCAAGCGGATTATCAAACCCCGTGAGTCGCTCCGCATCGACGTGGAAGCGGCGCCGGAGAATAAAGAGGGGATCTACCAGGGGTATCTGCAGATACGGAACAATTCGTCCCAGCGGATCGTGACCGTGCCCCTCTATGGATACATCAGCGACAAGTATATGCTGAAACCGGCGTATCGCAAATAGAGATCTCCCCAGCCAGGGGCAGCTTGTGGCACTTTTCGATCTTTACAAACGTCGAATCAATTACCTGCGAATCTCCGTTACGGACCGCTGCAATCTTCGATGCCTCTATTGTGTCTCCGAGAAGGGAGTCGAGACCCTTCCCCACGAAGAAATCCTTACCTTTGAAGAGATCCATCGGGTGGCCGAGTTTGCCGTTGGACAGGGGATCGCCAAGATCCGGATCACCGGGGGTGAACCGCTGGTGCGACGGGGCGTCATCGGCCTGATTCAAAAACTTGGCCGGATTTCGGGATTGGCGGAGATCAGTATCACCACCAACGGTACCCTTCTGGATACCTTTGCCCGCCCCCTTTACGAGGCGGGGATCCGTCGGATCAACATCAGTCTCGATACCCTGGACCCTAGCCGATTCCATGAGATAACCCGGGGTGGCGACATCGCCCGTGTATGGTCGGGAATTGAGTCCTGCCAGGCCCTCGGTTTTGAGCCGATCAAGGTGAACATGGTTGTACTCAAGGGGGTCAACGACGGAGAGATTGCCGACTTCGTCGGGCTTGCCATGGAAAGACCGCTGCATGTCCGTTTCATCGAATTCATGCCCTTTGGATCGGGCCCCTATGGCTGGGAGCATTTCGTTCCCACCGCCGCCACCATGGAGCGGGTCCGGGGCTGCGCCGACATGACACCCCTGGCATCCCGATCTTACGAAGGGCCGGCCGTCCGCTACGAGGTGCGAGGGGCCAAGGGGACGGTGGGATTCATCAGCCCCGTGAGCAGTCACTTCTGCCAGACCTGCAACCGTCTCCGGCTCACGGCGGACGGGCAGTTGCGCAGCTGTCTCTTTTCCGACCGGGAAGTAAACCTCAAAGGGGCGCTGCGAAGCGGCGCAGAGGACAGGGGCATCGACAGGGGACTCATGACGCTCTTTCGTGAGGCCGTCGATTCCAAACCCCGGGCCCATCATCTTCATCCCGGACACGATTATCGGCTCTGCCGCACCATGTCCCGCATTGGCGGCTAGTTGCCGGCCGGGAAAAGATGACCGGTCACAGGAGGGGCTGAATCTCTGAGATGCCTCTGAGGGCAGGTAAAAAGAGTTGTTCGGCCATGTGAAACATGAAAGAATGAAGGGCTAAAACGGAATGAAACGTCAGAGGGGATTATGAAACGGACCTGGGGGATCGTGGTATTGGGGCTGGTTTTTTTACTGGCTTTTGTTCTCCAGTGGCGTCATCTGACAAAAGAGATCCGCGAGCTCCGGGACCAGCTCCTGGCGGAAGAGTTGGGCCGGAGTCATGCCGATGAACAGCTCCTGGAGAGTTTTGACCACACCCTGTACGATCTGAATGCCCAGGTGGGATCGGTGGAGAAAGAGCTGAATGCCGCCCTCCTTCGCCTGGACATGGTATCGCTGCTTCCCGAAGGGTACGTGGGGAACGTGACGACCTATATCAAGGATGAGATTGAAACGCTGGTCAACCAGAAACCGGTATTCGGGACTGCCTGGGAAATTCTATCCATGGATTTTCTGTCCCCCGATCTGGTGGCCGTCCAGTGCCGGGACGGTGAGATCACGGGAACCCTGCTGGTCGTCATCTATCCCGGAGATTCCGGGGGTTATTCGGCAGAGGTTCTCTATTCCAACATAAATTTATGGGCCGGGTAATCCATTGCCTTTCCTGACCATTCAGGGCCGCCGAATTTTCTACCGGGAGGCGGGGCGTGGACGCCCCCTGTTCTTGCTCCACGGCGTTGCCGGAGCCTCGGGTTTCTGGTCGGACACCCTTGACGCCTTGAGCCCTCAGGTCCGCTGCCTGGCCCCCGATCTCCTCGGTTTCGGCGATTCGGACAAGCCGAGAATCGACTATTCTATCGCCGGGCACTGCGGGATGCTGCGGGCCATGGGCCGGGCACTCGAAATCGACACCTTCGATCTGATCGGCCATTCCATGGGCGGCACCATCGCTCTCGACTTTGTCCTTGCCTTTCCCGAGCAGGTGGGGCGGCTTGTTCTGATCAACACGCCGGTTTCTGGAAAGCGGGGACTCCATGGAAGGGGCCGACTGGGCGCGACAAACCTGGGTCTCGGGGCCGTGAAGGTCGGACTCGGGATCCCGTGGATCCTTTGGATGCTGCGAAAGTGGCCCCGATACAACTTCGTTCTCGATCCCCGGTTTACCGCCGACGCCAGAAAGGCGCCTCTCTACAGTCTTAGAAGTCATGTCAAGGCGCTTTGCCGAACCGACCTGTCTCAGCGTCTCCATGAGGTCTCTGTCCCCGTGCTGGTCATGGGGAGCGATGAAGACGGCATTGTCCGTCCCGATGAATTTGCCCTGGCCGCGGCGAAGATAGCAGGGGCGAAAGTGGTCTGGATCCGGGGTGCGGGGCACTGTCCGACGCTGGAAAAACCGGAGGAAAGCCACCGGGCGATCCTCGATTTCTTGATGGGCTGAATCTTCAGCAGGGGGGAGTCGCAATGAGTGAAAAGATCGGGGTGATCGGTGCCGGCGCCTGGGGAACGACCCTGGCAAATCTTCTGGCCAAAAAAGGGATTCAGGTCGCCCTCTGGGTTTATGAAGAGGATCTGGCCAGAACCATGGACGAGGAGCGGGAGAACAAAACCTATCTCCCCGGGGTACCTTTGTCGGAGAACCTTGGTCCCGCTTCCTCCCTTTCCCGGGTCTGCCAGGGCTGTAAGACCTTTCTCGTGGTCACCCCGTCCCATGTGACCCGCCAAGTGGCGGAGGCCTTACGGCGCGAGGTTCCCGAAAACAGTCTCATCATCAGTGCCACCAAGGGGATCGAAAACGAGACCCTCATGATGATGTCTGAAGTTCTTCCCCAGGTACTGACCCACATCCCCGGTGAGAACTTTGCCTATCTGTCGGGCCCAAGCTTTGCCATGGAAGTCTCCCGGGAACTCCCCACGGCTGTGGCTGTGGCTTCCCGGGCGCGGGACGCGGCCGAACGGGTGCAGGCGCTTTTCACCACCCCTTACTTTCGGGTCTATACGACGCCCGACGTGGTCGGCGTCGAACTGGGCGGGGCCGTGAAGAACGTCATGGCCATTGCAGCGGGGATCAGCGACGGCCTGGGATTCGGTCATGACACCCGGGCCGCCCTCATCACCCGGGGGTTGAGTGAGATGTCCCGCCTCGGCAGAGCCATGGGGGCCGCTCCCGCGACCTTCATGGGGCTTGCGGGTCTGGGGGACCTGGTGTTGACTTGTACCGGCGACCTGAGCCGCAACCGGACCGTGGGGCTCCAACTCGGTCAGGGAAAGACGCTGGATGAGATCCTCTCGAACCGGAAGACAGTGGCGGAAGGTGTGAAGACGACCCGGTCCGTGTTCGATCTTTCCCGAAAGCACGGGGTTGAAATGCCGATTACGGAGCAGGTGTATGCCATTCTCTACAAAGGGATCAGCCCCCGAAACGCGGTCCGGGAACTGATGAGCCGCGATCCCCGTGAAGAACCGGAAACATGGGAGTTGAGCGACGGGATGGGCTGGTCCCCATGACCCCCCTGGCTCTTTTCAAGATTTTCGTCGGGCTTTTCGGCGGTGTGGGACTTTTCGTCTACGGCATGAGGACCGCCGGCCGCGGCCTGCAGAAGGTGGCGGGTCGGCGGATGCGCAATGTGCTGGGGACCCTGACCAGGACGACCCTTATGGGAACCCTGATCGGGGCCCTCATGGCGGGCACCGTCCAGTCCTCAAGCGCCGTGACGGTCATGCTGGTGGGTTTTGTCAACGCCTCTCTCATGACCCTCTCCCAGGCTATCGGCGTGGTCTACGGGGCCAACATCGGTACCACCTTCACCGTTCAATTGATCGCATTCCGGCTGGCAGACTACAGTCTGCTCCTGGTCGGTCTGGGGGTGCTGTTCCATGTGGCCAGCAAGAACCGACTGGTGCAATACCTGGGCCAATCACTCCTCGGTTTCGGTCTGATCTTTCTCGGCATAAAAGTCCTATCCGACACTACGGAACCCCTCCGCTCCTTCCCGGCTTTCACCGAGACTCTTGTGACCTTAGGCGCCCATCCGCTACTGGGTATTCTCACGTCGGCGGTCTTCACGGCAGTGATCCAGAGCAGTGCCGCGACCATCGGCATTGCCATGGTCCTCGCCGACCAGGGCCTCCTCGATCTAACGGCAGTCATTCCCGTGATTCTCGGCGCCGACATCGGTACCTGCAGTACAGCCCTCATCTCCAGCATCGGATCGTCCCGGGAAGGGAAACGGGTGGCCGTGGCCCATCTCCTCTTCAATCTGATCGGCACGGTCCTGGTCTACCCCTTCATCGGTCTTTTTCGGGAACTGATCCTCACGGTATCCAATCCTTTCACCGCCAGTGTGACGCGGCAGATCGCCAACGGGCATATGCTCTTCAAGGTCCTCAATACGGTATTTCTGCTTCCCCTGACCGTTCCTTTCCGGAAACTCATCATTCTCATGATTCCCATCGTTCCCGAACTGGAGCGGGCCTTCCGGGTTCGCTATCTGGATGACAAGGTTCTCGGGACCCCGGAAATCGCGCTGGGGCAGGCCTACAAGGAAGCGGAACGGATGGGCAACCGGGTCCTGGAGATGGTCACCGGGTCTTTAGTGGTCTTGAAGGAGGGCGATGATATTCTGCGGGAGGAGATCAAAAGGATGGACAACGAAGTCGATTTTCTCGATGACGCGATCACCCGCTATCTTACCACCCTGGCCCAGGGCACGCTCACGGAGGAACAGTCCCGGCGGGAAATCTCCCTCCTTTACATTGTGGACGATCTCGAGCATATTGGGGACGTGGTGGACAAGAATCTCATGGCCCTGGCGGGGAAGAAGATCGGCTACGGTTTGAGCTTCTCCTCCGAGGGAGAGGCGGAGATCGCAGAGATGCACGGGCGAACCCGCGGGAATCTGGAGCGGGCCATTGAGGCTTTTGCCCAGGACAATGAGGCCCTGGCCCGGGAGATCCTCCATGAGATCCCGAGAATCGAGAAACTGGAGAACGATCTGAGGCAGGCCCACATCAAGCGACTCCACGACGGCCGGCAGAAGACCGTGGACACAACCACGATCCACCTCGACGTGATCAGCAACATGAGAGAGATCAACGGACACATCGGAAGCATTGCCCGGGTGCTTGCGGGAGAAGTCATCGGGTAAATGCTGGAGCGATAGGAGCGCAAGAAGGGAGAGGGGATCAATGGACCAGAAAAAACTCAAGGAACTGCTCGCCGGCATACAGAAGGGCGAGGTCACCGTGAACGCCGCGCTTCGGCGTCTTCGGGATCTCCCCTATGAGAATGTCGGCTTTGCCCACATTGACCATCACCGTACCCTGCGGCAGGGGACTCCGGAAGTCATTTTTTGCCAGGGGAAGACCGATGCCCAGGTGCTCAAGATTGTGGAACGAATGCTGGCCCAGGGCCATGATGTTCTTGCAACCCGGGCCAGCCGGGAGCTATCCCGAAAGATGAAAAAGAAAGAGAGCCGGACCGTCTACCACGAGTCTTCGAAGACCATGGTGATTCAGCAGAAGAGGAAAAGAAAATTAATCGGCAGGGTTCTCGTGGTCTCCGCAGGGACGTCGGACATCCCCGTCGCCGAGGAAGCGGCCGTGACCGCATCTACTCTTGGGAGCCGCGTGGAGACATTGTATGATGTGGGGGTGGCGGGCATCCACCGTCTCTTTGACCAGCGGGATAAAATCTTCGATGCCCGGGTTCTGGTCGTTGTGGCCGGCATGGAGGGGGCGCTGGCCAGCGTGGTCGGCGGCTTGGTCGACAAGCCGGTGATCGCCGTACCGACCAGCGTAGGATACGGCGCAAGCTTTGGCGGGATCGCCGCCCTTCTGAGCATGCTCAATTCCTGTGCCTCAGGGGTTGCCACGGTCAATATCGACAACGGCTTTGGCGCCGGGACCATTGCCCACCGCATCAATACTCTGGGGGAGCAGAAGGCATCGTGAAAAGGGAGACGCCCATTCATGGCCGCCGCTGAGGAAACCCCATCGATGCCCCAGGCGACGGTGCTCACCATAGCCGGCTCCGACCCCACGGGCGGCGCCGGGATACAGGCCGATTTGAGAACCTTTGACCGCCTTGGTGTCCGGGGGCTCTCGGTGATCGCGGCGATTACCGCCCAGGATTCCCGTGGTGTCCAGGCGGTCACTCCTGTTGGCGAAAAGGACTTTGCAGGCCAGTTGGAGGCCCTACTCCACGACGGGGCACCGGGCGGCGTGAAGACCGGCATGCTCCTCTCCGCGGCCAATGTCCTCATCACGGCGAGACATCTGGCTCAGGTCACCGTACCCGTGGTGGTGGTCGATCCGGTGCTTGTCTCATCAAACGGCGTTCCTCTCCTGGAGAAACGGGGGCACCTCCCCCTGGTGGAGCATCTTTTTCCCCTGGCCACGGTGGTGACACCGAATCTGGATGAGGCCAGTCTGCTGACCGGCGTTCCATCGGGCGATTTTGAAGACGAGACGAGATGGGTCGAAGCCATGTGCGGTGAGATTTTCAGACTGGGGCCGAAAAACGTGGTCATTACCGGAGGACACCGTAGAGGAGACCCGGTTGATATCCTGTTTGACGGCAACGGCTTTCGATCCTTTGGGGCCCCCAGGATCGCAAAAACACTCCACGGGAGCGGATGCCGTTTTTCAGCCGCCCTCTCGGCCCATCTGGTCCTGGGGCATGCCCTGGAAACCGCTTTGAACCGCGCCAAAGGG
>CAYUBU010000241.1:0-3779 GCA_964443105.1 uncultured Nitrospirota bacterium | reverse complement strand
TTTTCCCCCAGCCCGAACGCACTTCTGGGACGTCGCGGCCCGAGGCACGCTTCTCGGCCTGTCGCCGGTGAATATGTCCTTGAACTGCACCATACCGGCGTTGGTAAAGAGAAGGGTCGGGTCGTTTCGAGGAATCAGAGGGGAACTGGGCAGAACGGTATGATCCCGCTCTTGGAAATACCCCAGAAACCGTGCGCGAATCTCAGAACCTTTCATCTATCCATCCTTACATAGTAGAATCGTACATAAGAATAGAGTGTTTGGCTCCCGTTGTCAACAGGAACCGGCTTGCCAGGAAGAGGGATAAGTGATTGAATTTAAAGTAGTAAGGGGAAAAAGAGGGGCCGGGAGAAGCGACATCCCCCGGCCCTTGAGTTTGGGACTAGGAGAAGAAACTGTCCAGTTTGAACGCTTCCTCTGATTCGGTCTCCTCTGTCTCCCCTTTGACGCCGGCCCGTTCCTGCTCTTCCATGGACAGGTCACTGGTGGATTGGACGCCTCGGGCCTTGAGGGCGAAGTCGTCAGGGTTGGAACTCCGTTTCAGAGCTTCTTCGTAGGTGATCAGGTCGCGCTGATAGAGACCCATCAGGGACTGATCGAAGGTTTGTGATCCGTACTGGCTTCTGCCGGCGGCAATGGCATCCCGAATGAGCTTGGTCTTGTCTTTATCGACAATATACTCCCGGATCAGGTTGGTGGCAACCATCACCTCCACCGCAGGAATTCGCCCTTTGCCATCGGCCCGCACCACGAGCCTCTGGGAAACGATACCTTTAATGACGCCGGCCAGCTGGATGCGGACCTGCTTCTGCTGATGAGGAGGGAAAACGCCGACAATCCGGTTCACCGTTTCCGTGGCATCCAGGGTATGGAGCGTACTCATGACGAAGTGCCCCGTCTCGGCAGCCGAGAGGGCCGTTTCGATCGTTTCATGGTCCCGCATTTCCCCCACCAGGATCACGTCGGGATCCTGGCGCAAGGCCGACCGGAGGGCATGGCCGAACTCCCGTACATCGGTACCGATCTCCCGCTGATTGACGATGCTTTTCTTATCCCGGTGCAGGTACTCGATGGGGTCTTCGATGGTGATGACATGGGACGTACGGGAGCTATTAACATGGTCGATCATACTGGCGAGAGTCGTCGATTTACCGCAGCCGGTGGTCCCCGTGACCAAAACCAGGCCCCGCTGGTTGGAGGAAAGTTCCGCCACAATCGGGGGGAGCGTCAATTCATCGATCTTCAGGATCTTGTGGGGGATGACCCGCATGACCAGGGCCACCGTATTGCGCTGCTGGAAAACGTTGACCCGGAAGCGCCCCAATCCAGGGACGCTGTGGGCCATGTCGACCTCGCTGTTGGCCTTGAACTTCTGCTTCTGGTAATTGGTCATCATGGAGAAGGCGATGGCCAGAGTGTCTTCGGCGGTGAGCCTCTTCTGTTCGATCATGGGGGTGAGTTCCCCATCGATCCGAAGCACCGGCGGGCTGCCCGCCTTCAAGTGAATATCCGAGGCCATCCGCTCTACGGCGGTCTTCAAGAGTTCCGTGAGTTTCATCGTGTTGGACCTTCCCTGTAATAGTTGGAAAGATGTATACCACCGCCCCGGCGCGGGGTGGGGAAACCGCCGTTTTTCTATTTAGTATAGACTATCACGGCAGGTCCAAATCTGTCAAAATAATCACGCTTTTACATTGACGTTCTCCTCTTTCCGGGTAATCCCGAGTTTTTCCTCCACCTGTTTCCGGATTTCGGTCTGGATGTCGTTATTCTCCTTGAGAAAAGTCCGGACATTTTCTCTCCCCTGACCGATGCGGGTTTCGCCGTAGGAATACCAGGCGCCGCTCTTCTTAATGATCTCCTGGGACACCGCTAAATCGATGAGATCCCCTTCCCGGGAAATCCCTTCATTAAAGAGGATATCGAACTCGGCGCTTCTAAAGGGGGGCGCCACCTTGTTCTTCACCACCTTCACCCGGGTCCGGTTCCCTGTAACCACATCGCCATCCTTGAGCTGCCCGATCCGGCGGATATCGAGACGGAGAGAGCAGTAAAACTTGAGGGCGTTCCCGCCGCTCGTGGTCTCGGGGCTTCCGAACATGACGCCGATCTTCATCCGGATCTGGTTGATGAAAACGAGCGTCGTCTTGGATCGGGAGACCGTCCCCGTCAGCTTCCGCAGCGCTTTGGACATGAGCCGCGCCTGAAGCCCCACCTGGGTATCCCCCATCTCACCTTCGATCTCCGCCCGGGGCACCAGAGCGGCCACGGAGTCGACCACAATAATATCGACGGCGCCGCTTCGGACCAGCACATCGGTAATCTCCAGGGCCTGTTCCCCCGTGTCGGGCTGGGCCACCAGCAGGTCATCGGTGTTGACCCCCAGCTTTTTCGCGTAAGCCACATCGAGGGCATGCTCGGCGTCGACGAAGGCGGCGATGCCGCCGGCTTTCTGGGCCTCGGCAATGGCGTGGAGCGTCAGCGTCGTCTTACCCGACGATTCAGGGCCGTAGATCTCGACAATTCGCCCCCGGGGATACCCCCACACGCCGAGGGCGTTATCAAGAGAGAGACACCCCGATGAAATGGCCGGGATATCCGCGACGGCATCCGCCGCCCCGAGGCGCATGATCGCCCCTTTGCCGAACTGTTTCTCAATCTGGGTCACGGCCAGATCGAGGGCCTTTTCTCGGTGCCGGGTATCGTTGTTGCCAGACTTGTTATTGTTGCCAGACATAAAAAACTCCTTTCCGTAAATTAATGATCGATACTTCAAACCTGTAAGCCGTTACTCTAGTAAGTCGACTGAGAATCGCGTCGTATATATCGCACCATCGGGGCGGAGGCGGCTCTCCACCAGGCGCACAGCATTCGCCGTCATCCTTCCCACGTCCGTCTCCCGGTGCTCCGCGATCAGGGCCGCCAGCCTTTCCCGGTCTCCAAGTACTTTGATCCTCCCCAGGGTCATATGGGGACGAAAGGGCCGCTTCTCCCGGTCAAAACCGATCTCCGAAAGCAGGGGATCGAGAGCTGCGGCCATCTCACCCAACTCCTCGGCACCCTCCTGCGCAGCGACCCAGAGGACCCGGGGACGGCGCAAATCAGGAAAAACACCGGCACCGGAGAAGCCGATGGTAAAAGCCTTGCGGCCCCCCAAAGCCCGGCCCATGCAGCCGCCGATCTCCGGGATCATCCCCTCCTCCACATCACCCAGAAACTTAAGCGTCACATGCATCCCCGCCGGACGAACCCAACCGACCTTGCCTCCGACCTTCTTGAACCGCTCCTGCACCTCCCGCAGCGACTCCTTCAAAGAGTCGGGCAACGCCACCGCAATAAACGCCCTGAACTTAGACACCTGTTCCTGCACGCCCCTTCCGCCTTTGCTGTCAATCGGTTCTTGCCTTTAAAGGCAAGCAAGAGGGACAGGCACCTGCGGAGCCAGTCCCTGTTGCTGTTGTACTGAATCGGTTTTGCCGTTAGCAAGAAACTGCCTTTCTTTGTGTCCTTTGTGCCTTCGTGGTGAAACGGTCTTAGCAGTTTAAAAGTATTTGCCTTTCTCTGCGCCCTCTGCGCCTCTGCGGTGAAATTGCTTTTCGCCTTTAGCAAGGATTCGCTTTTCTTTGCGTCCTTTGCGCCTTTGCGGTGAAACTTATTGGTTTTCGCCTTTAGCAAGTATCCGCCTTTCTCTGCGCCCTCTGCGTCCTCTGCGGTGAGATGACTTTAGATTTCGCCTTTACCAAGGATTCGTCTTTCTTTGCGTCCTTTTCGCCTTTGCG
>CAYUBU010000240.1:0-17146 GCA_964443105.1 uncultured Nitrospirota bacterium | reverse complement strand
CAGGGTACGCCTCAGTCGCGCGCCTTGATGAGAGTGGGCTACATCCCATCTCGATACGTCACCATATTTACGAACAGGACCACCCATCCGCTCGTGGGAACACCCGCACCTGGTTGCGATGTCAGGGCCTCAGGCTTTTGCCAGCCTTAATGGGCGATAGGCTCGAGAGCTCCCCTGCGCTCCATGGCGCTCCGCTTAATCTCCGCTCCGGGGACACTCTCGCCTCACTTTGCCGGTGAGATTTTTTGGGAAAGAGAAAAGGGGTCAGGCCCCCTTGACGTTAATGGGGCCTGACCCCTTTTTTGATGTTCCGGCGAGGGCTTATAATTTTATCTCTACGAAGGCCTTCTCCCGCAGATCTTTGATCCACGCTTCATACCGGGCCTCGAGCTTTTCCTGGTAGATGGTTTCCTGAATTTTCTCTTTCGCCTCATCAAAGGGGACGGTTTCCGTGTCTTTGATCTCTTCGACTTTGAGGAGGGTGAAGCCGCTTTTTTGTTCGATGACGGGGCTGATATCGCCGGCCTTCATGGCGGACACGGCCCGGTCGAGTTCGGGCATCAACTCGCCGTCGGCAAAGTAACCGATGTCGCCGCCGTCTTTCGCCTCGGGGCCGTCGGAGAAACGGATGGCCAGTTCCCCAAAATCGGCGCCGCCCAAAAGGTCCGCCCGCAGGGCTTCCGCTTCGCTCCGCAAGGCGTCGGCGTCGCCTTCAGCGGGCGACTCAGGCAGGGCAAGGAAGATCCGGAGGATGTGCTTTTTCTTTTCCAGCACGAACTGCTGCTGGTTCTCCTGGTAATACCGTTCCAGGTCCTCCGGGAGGAGTACGATCCGGGAGCGTACCTCCTGGTTGACCAGGCTGGTGAGGGTCATCTGCTCGCCGACTTCCCTCTTGTAGTCGGTCCAGGTGAACCCTTCGGCCGTCACCTTCTCCTGCAGGGCCGCCTCCGAGATGTTGTTCTTTTCCATGATGCCTTCGATGGTCTTGTCGACGGTGGCTTTCGAGGTTTCGATGCCGAGGGCCTTCGCTTTCTGCAGCTGGATCTTCTTGTCGATCAGATTTTTCAGGACCCTTTCCTGTTCCGAGAGGCTGAGGTCCTCGGCGGAGAGAGAGGGGGCGGTTCTCAGCATGGCGCTCTCCACGCTCTTGAGTTCGGTCAAGGTGATGACGTCGTCGTTGACTACGGCGACAATCCGGTCGAGCAGTACGGCCCGGGCCGTACTCGGGATCAACAGGACGGTGAGGAGGAAAATCGTATGAACAATCTTGAACATGGTGTTATCTCCCATCCAGGAGCAGGGTAATCTCCGAGCGGTCCCAGAGATCCTGCTGATACTGCAAAAGGGCCTCTTCCCGCCGTTGCGAGAAGAGCTGATTGTAGAGGTTGTCCCGGGCTTCCTCGAAGGGGATCGGGCCCGCGGGAAAGCGTTGATCGACCCGGAAGATGTGGTAGCCGTAATCCGATTTCACCACGGGGCTGATCTCACCGATCTCCAGGGAGAAGCAGACCTGGTCGAACTCCGGGGGCATCTGCCCCGGCGCGAAGATGCCGATATCGCCGCCCCGGGCGGCGTCGGGGCTCAGAGAGCTTTCAGCGGCCACCAGGGCAAAGTCCTCTTCGTGGAGATGGAGGCGCTTGCGCACCCGGTTCGCGTCTTCTTCCTTGGCCACCACGATCTGGCGGACTTTGACACGGGCAGGCATCTGGAAGGATTCAAAGTTTTCTTCGTAGACGGCCCGGAGTTCCTCGTCGCTGACCTCAATGGCGGGGTCGATGACCTGCTCGATCAGCAGGTCGATGCGCCGGTCATCAAGGATTCGTTTTTCCCATTCCTTGTAGCTGACCCCGGTGCTCTTGAGCCGGGCTTCCAGATCTTCCTTGCTGATTCCCCCCTTCTGTTCCGAAACGAATCTCGAGGCCGTTTCGGGAGAGAGGGAGATCTTCTGTGCTGCCGCCTCCTGGAGCAAGAGCCGACGGCGAATCATCTGGCGCAGCACCTCTTCCGCCAGGGGAGCCGATCCCCCGTCATCCGTCTGCACCGGGAAGCTCAGGTCGATACCAGCCAGCTCACGGTCCAGGGCTTCCCGGGTAATCTCGTCGCCGTTGACCCGGGCAGCGGGGGGGCGGTCGGGTGCCTCCACCTGGGCGGCTTCTTTGGTGCACCCCGAGGCCGTCGCCAGGGCAACCAGAAAAGCCGCGGAAAACAGGCCGCTCAGAAAGGGTCGTATTCTGGATTTATGTATAAAAAACATGGCGTTACTAACTAGTGTCCATCCGGAAACGTTTTACCTCTGGATGGTTACAATAAATTGTTTCCAATTCGGAAACTAACTACCATAATTAGACCAGCTCGTGCAATAGATTTTTGGTGAGCGCCCAGCTGTGGGTGAAGCCGTCTTCTTCTTTGGCCAGCTCCAGCTGGTATTCCGAGACAGGGCGAATCCGCCCCGCCGCGGACTGAATGAGGGCGACGATGCTTTCCTGGCGCACCGGTGTTCCCGGATCAAAGGAGAGGCGGATCTTGTCCTGCTGTTCCCGGACTTCCAGAACCTTGAGCCGCCGGCAGAGAAAACTGAGCTCCGCGATCCCCAGAAGGTTTTTGACCTCCTCCGGCGGCGCCCCGAAGCGGTCCCGCATTTCGTCGGCGATCTCCTGGAGATCGCTCTCGTCCTCGATGGTCGCCAGGCGGCGGTAGAGATCGAGTCGAAGGCGGTCTTCCCGGATGTAATCTTTGGGGATCCGGGCGGCTGCCTTGAGATGAATGGCCGGTTCCACCCGGGCTTCCGGCTCCTCCCCTTTCAGCTTCAGGGAGACCTCTTCCACAATCTGGAGGTAGAGATCAAAGCCGACGGCCGCGAGGAATCCCGACTGCTTGGCGCCCAGGAGGTTCCCGGCGCCCCGGATTTCCAGGTCCCGGGCGGCGAGCTGAAAGCCGGAGCCGAGTTCCGTCAACTCCTGGATGACCTGGAGCCTCTGGCGGGCTTCCGCGGTCATGGCCTGATCGGCCCGGGTCAGGAGGTAGGCGTAGGCCCGGTGCTGGGTCCGGCCGATTCTTCCCCGAAGCTGGTAGAGCTGACCGAGCCCGAAGTTTTCCGGCCGGTGGATGATCATGGTGTTGGCGTTGGGGATGTCGAGCCCCGACTCGATAATGGTGGTGGTGACCAGCAGGTCGAGCTCTTTGTCCAGGAACCGGTCCATTACCTCCTGGAGCCTGTTTTTCTCCATCTGTCCGTGGGCTACGGCGACCCGGGCTTCGGGGACGATCCCCTGGACCATGGCGGCAATCCGGTCGATGTCCCGCACCTGGTTGTGGACAAAAAAGATCTGGCCGTCCCGGTCCAGTTCCCTCAGTGCCGCCTCCCGGATGATCCCCTCGGAGAAGCGGGCGACCCGGGTATAGATGGAGAGGCGGTCCTCCGGCGGCGTGTTGATGATGCTGATATCCCGGATGCCGAGAAAGGACATCTCCAGGGTTCTCGGGATCGGTGTGGCCGTGAGGGTGAGTACATCCACCTCCTGCCGGAGCTGTTTGAGCTTTTCCTTGTGCCGGACGCCGAAGCGCTGCTCTTCGTCGATCACCACCAGGCCCAGCTCCCGGAAGGCCACATCCTTGGAGAGGAGGCGATGGGTGCCGATGAGGATGTCCACCCCCCCCCTTTTGACGGCGTCGATGATTTTCATCTGTTCCCCCCGGGTCTTGAAGCGGCTCAACACCTCTACCTGGACGGGAAAGGCGCTGAAGCGGCCGGAGAAGGTGTCGTAATGCTGCTGCGCGAGAAGCGTGGTGGGGACAAGGATCGCCACCTGTCTTGCGTCGAGAACCGCCTTGAAGGCAGCCCGCATCGCGACTTCCGTCTTGCCGTACCCCACGTCGCCGCAGACCAGCCGGTCCATGGGTTCCGGTTTCTCCATGTCCTGGAGCACCTCCTGGATGGCCCGTGCCTGGTCCGGCGTCTCCTCATATTCGAAGGTCTCTTCGAATTCCCGGAACAGGTGGTCCGGCGGTGACGAGGCAAATCCGCCGGCCATTTTCCGCTTGGCGTAGAGTTCGATCAGCTCCCGGGACATCTCCTCGATCGATTTTTTCACCTTTCCCTTGAGCTTTTCCCAGCCCGGGCCGCCGAGGCGGTTCACCTGCACCGTGTGGCCTTCGCTCCCGGAATACTTCTGCAGGAGGTGGATCTTCTCCGGGGGGACGTAGAGGAGGTCCTTGCCGGCGTATTCCAGGCGGATCAGGTCCCGGGGCATCCCCTCCACGGCGAATTCCCTCAGGCCCCGGTAGATGCCGATCCCGTGGTCCACATGGACCACGTAGTCCCCCTCCTTCAGCTCCGAGAGGCGGGTGAGAAAGGGCTTCTCTTTGGTGGGCCGGGCATGGCGATGGGTTCGCTTGATGCCGAAGATTTCGTCTTCCGTGATGAGGGTCAGGTTCAGGAGGGGGAGGGTGAAACCGGTGGAAACCCGGCCCGTGAGGATCGCCACGGTGCCGGCGCGGCCGATGGCGTCCCTGAAGCGATCGACACGGACAGAGGGGATCTCTTCTTCTCCCGAGAGCAGTTCCATCAGCCGTTCCGCCTGGCCGGTGGTCCGCACCACGATCAGGACCTGCTCGTCCCGGGGGATCTCCCGCAGCCGCTCGGCCAAGGCAGTGATCCGGCTCTTGCCCGGCTGGGCCAGCCCCGGGGTGGACCGGGATTGGATCCGGCATTCACGGGCCCCTTCTTCCGCCACCAACCCGGAGGCGAGGATCGGCTTTTCCCGGAGACGCATCCCGCAGGTTTCGGGGTCCAGATAGAGTGCGTCCATGGGGCATGGCGCCCGGCCCTGGTGGTGGGCCACGTCGTGCCGTTCTTCGATCTCCCGCCAGAAGGCTTCACCCTGCTTGTCGATGTCGTCGGGCTGATCGAGAAAAACCACCGTGTCGTCGGCCAGGTAGTCGAGGAGGGTCTCCATGGCGGGGTAGAAGAGAGGGGCATAGAATTCGATCCCTTCCATGGTCCCCTCAGTGAGTGCGTCCGCCAGGGGATGGGGATTGTCGGCAAACTGCTTCCCGAAGGTGCGGCGGGCCTCGGGATCGAGGAGGATCTCCCGTGTCAGGGTGGTTTCCACCCGGGCCACGTCGCCGGTGGAGCGTTGATCATGGGGGGAAAACCGCCGGATCGATTCGATCTCGTCGCCCAGAAGGTCGATGCGGACGGGAAACTCGTGGTTCGACGGAAAGAGATCGAAAATGCCCCCCCGGATACAGAAGGTGCCCGGCTGCTCCACCAGGTCGGTCCGTTCGTATCCCCCCTCCAGCAGTGCTTCAGTGAGCTGTTCCGTGTCCAGGGTGTCGCCCACCTTGAAATCGAAACAGCTCCGGATGACCGCTTCCCGGGGGAGGACCTTCTGGAGCAGCGCCCGGATGGTGGTGACGGTGATGAGGCGCTCGCCCTGGAGGAGACGGTGGAGTGTACTGATTCTCTGGCGGACGATTTCCCCATGGGGGCTCTTGTCGTCGAAGGGAAGGATTTCCCACTGGGGAAAGAGGGCCAGATCCGGCAGATCAGGGCCGGAGCGGCCTTCAAGGAAGAAAGCCAGGTCTTTGTAGAGGCGGTCGGCTTCAGAGGGCTTGGCCGTGACGATCAGAAGGGGGGCTGCGCTGCCGCTTTGCAGGCGGCTGATGACGCAGGCCCGGGATGCCCCCCAGAGCCCTGCGAGGTGGAGGTGTTTCTCTTCGCCGCTGAGGAGGGCTCTCCAGAGACCGTCGAGCTCACCTTTATTATTGATATCAGTCATGGTGCTGCCGAATCCCGAGTCGTTCCGAAATCGGAGCAGTTTAGCATGGCGTCAGGACGGCGACAAGGGATAAGCCTTCTTCCCCAGTCAGGAAATTTTCTGCAACGTCGCATGTGGCAGTTTATTAATTCTCAAAAACCCGGTCCTTCGGGCCGGGTCAGAGTCTATGTGGTTCTGCCTGCAGTGTACAGGGGTGTTTCGTATGACGATGCGAAATGACGACCCACCATACAACCATCAGGGAGAGTCTCTCCCCCCTTTGTCAAAAGGGGGGTTGGGGGGGATTTCAAACGATCCGATCAAATCCCCCTCTATCCCCCTTTTCTAAAGGGGGACTCTGAAACAAGGGCAAAAGGGGAACCCCCTTCCAGGGGGGGACCGAAGCCACGTCCTTTGGGCGCGGACGTTTGTTTACCCGACCACTTAATAGATCTACTTATGCCATAATTCGGGCTGGGGAGGGTCAAGTCGAATAATCGTTATCGTTGATTAGCGGCGGGAGAGGGAAAGGGGTCAGGCGTTGACGCAGAGGGGAGCGTCGAGGAGAAGCTTCTTGGTCCGATAAAGTGTTGTTTTTATAGAGCCTTCCGACTTTTGCGTGACCGTGGCGATTTCCCTGAGGCTCAGTCCGTTGAAGTGCTTCAGATAGAAGACTTCGCTCTGCTCCGCTGGAAGACTCTGAAGCTTGGCGCTCCAGTCGTTGAGGAGCTCCGTATACTCCAAATCGTTCAGCGGTGTCATCTTGTCCTGGAAAAAGGTGTTCTGAAATTCCGTGTCGTCGACGTCGAAGGCGTGAACCGCGTGTTTTTTGGTTCGGAACCAGTTCTTCAGGATATTCTTGGTGATGCTGTAGATCCAGCAGACGAGAGAAGACCGCCCCTGATAATTCTCCAGCGATTCCACCACCGCCATGAAAACGTCCTGGGTCAGATCTTCGGCATCGTCGCGATTGCCCAGTTTCATGTAGACATAATTATAGATCTTCCGGAAATGGTTCTCATAGAGGTCGTTGAAGGCCTCTTTGTCTCCGGAGAGGATCTTTTTAACTTCAAGCAGATCTTTGTGAAACTCCATAAGGCACCTTATTACCCGGTCCAATAACCTTCGTTTTAAAGCAAAACTTGTGCCATGCAACAGGATGAATGCTGTCAAAAAAGCCTAAATCCTTGAATTGCAAGGCCAATGAGTGGTTGAATTTATTTTGATCAGAAAGAGCTTCTCCCGGCATTGGGGGAGGGAATCGGGCTCTTTATAACGAATAATGCCGTATTTTCAAATCATTACACAAAGCAAAGGCCTGGATGCAACCAAACAGCCCGATTCTTGGGGCTATGGAAAACAGTGCACTTTTAGAGAAAATCTTTTCCCAGTTTGGGAAAATGTTTTCTCCCTTTCTTCAGGCTAGTTCAGGCAGGCTATTTCAGGAAATCGGCCAACAGGAGATCGACTTCGGCCTGGTCGATGGCCTCCTTGTTGGGTCCCTTGAGCAGGTCGAGCATCCGCTCACCCCGCTTGATGGTCTCCTCGTCGCCGGGGTTCTCATTCTTGCGCAATTTGATGCCGTAATTGACCAGAATCGACATAAGCTTCTCTTCCACTTCCGACTGGAGTTTCATGGTCTTTTGGAGCTGCTGTCCCGTCAGATCATGGAATGAGAGGGAGGTGACGATCTGGGTCAGATCGGCCTTGTTGTCGGCGGCAATGTCTTCCACATCGGTGAGTCCTTCCGTAATCTCCTCTTCCTGCTTCCGGATCTGTTCCAGCACGCTTCTAATGCCGGTGAATTTGTCGCCCAGCTTTTGCTGCGATGCCTGAATCCGCTCGGTGAGGTCCATGATGTTGTGGGTCGCCTGTTCCGTGGCCGCCATGACCGCCGCGAGCTGATCGGAGGTGGTGGGAAGGTCGTTTTCGGTGATTCGGGTGAGATCGTCCTTGAGATCGGCGCAAATCGCCTCCTTCAGGCGCCCCATATCATCGGACAACTCCTTCACCTTGGAGAGAAGTTCCCGGTAGAGCTGTTCGTACCCGCCGCCGCTCTTGGAAACGCCCTGCTCGTGGGATTGGACCAGCGCGCCGGCCTGGTATAAGGGGAGGCGTTCGTCTCCGATCTGAATCTCTTTGGGAGGCTTCAAGGGGAAGTTCTGGGGCGGAAGAACCGAGTAGAGGCCGTCGACCTGGATCGCCGTCTTCTTTCCGCCCACGTTCGCCAGTACAATATAATTCGCATTTTCACGGGTTCCCATGGACACTCTCCAAATTGATCTTTTGTCGTTGATGAAGTACGCTTGTGCTGCGGAAATAATCTCAAAATATACATGCAATTGAAAGTGGATGCAAGTAGATTCACCCATTTATCTTGATTGTGCGGCCTCTTTTCCGGTCGCGGCGATCAGGGCCGTCTTCAGGGGCTTGGTGCCATGGAGACAGGAAGGGAGCCCCACAGGATGGGCCGTTCGTCCAAACGCTGGCTTTCGGAACACCGGAAAGACCCCTATGTGAAACAGGCCCGGCAGGAGAAATTCAGGGCCCGTTCCGCCTACAAGCTCCAGCAGATTCAGGAGAAATTCCATCTGCTCCGTCCCGGCGACCGGGTGGTCGATCTCGGGGCCGCGCCCGGGGGATGGAGTCAAGTGGCGGCAGGGATCGTGGGGAAGGAGGGCGGGGTTGTGGCTGTCGATCTTCTGGCCATGGAGCCCATACCCGGGGTGACGGTCCTTCAGGGAGACCTCATGGAGGATCGCTGCGTCGAAGCCATTGTCGCCCAGCTCCCGGATAGCAGGGCCCAGGTGATCCTGTCGGATATGGCGCCCAGCACCTCGGGAATCGCCTCCGTCGACCACGATCGGAGTGCCGCCCTGGCGGAGGCGGTGCTCGATCTGGTGCCGCTGCTTCTGGCACCCGGGGGGCGTGTGGCCCTCAAGATCTTCCAGGGGAGAGACGTCCAGACGATTCAACAGGCCATGGGCCGTCTCTTTCGGTCGTGCCGTGTCTTCAAACCGGCGGCATCCCGAGCCCGGAGCGTGGAGATCTACCTGGTGGGTCTGGGATACGGGCAGTAGCGCCCGCCCGGATATTGTATGAGCGATCGTCATGAGAGATCGTAGAAGCGCCGTAGGCAATGGGTGCCAGGCAGGCCTGCCTGGCACCCTTATCCTGGCTGAAGATATATTGAGATATTTCAAAGTCAGGGAATTATCTGCAACGCCGCATACGGCAGCTTATCCGGTCTCGTAATAGATTGACTCATGCAAGATCCGGGCTGGGCTTGTGGCCCGCGGTTCCTACGGGTATAATAGGACCAAATGCGAGGAGGAGGGCTATGGACAGCGATACCGTCACTCGGGAGATGCTGAAGCAGCTGGTGGAAAAGGCCAAGTCTGAAGGGGCCAACCGGATCAAACGGATTGTCATCGAAATCGGTGAAATGAGCGGCCTGAAAAGCGGGCAGATCCGGAACTCCTTTGACATGCTGAGCCGGGATACCCTGGCGGAAGGGGCGGAGCTGGCCATCAGCGAAATCCCGCTCCAGGTAAAATGCATGAAATGTTCCGCCGAATACAATGCCAGCGGGATGAGCATGATCTGTCCCGAGTGCGGATCAATTGCATCGGAGCTCGTCAAGGGAAACGAACTTCGGGTGAAGGAGATCGAAGTCGCCTGAATGGTTGACATCGCTTCCCCCGGGCGCCTGCCTTCGACCACCGGCAGCCCTGAGCCGCGCCGGCGAGCCCGTCACTGTGAAGCGTCCCCCGATTTTAATAAGCCCCTTTCTTTCACATTTACGTTAAACCATAAGGGCTTGATATTTATTTCAAAATCCATTAGACTCTCTCCACATTCACGTCATGCAGCGCATTGATCGTCTACGGCCGGACCCCACCTTTCGTGGTGCCCGGTCCTTTTTAGGAGATACGGATGGTTTGGGATCCGAAAAACCCGGGCCGGGGGCCCTGGGGCGATGGTCCGCCCCCTATTGAAGATGTGGTGCGAAAGTTCGAGGAATCGGTCCAGTCCTCCTTCAAGTCGGTGAAGAACCGGCTGCCCGGGGCCTGGGTGCTCCTGGTCGTTGCGCTCCTCGTGTGGACGGCATCGGGCATCTATATTATCTCTCCCGATGAGGTCGGCGTGGTCAAGCGTTTCGGGGCAATGGTCCGCACCACCCAGCCCGGTCCTCACTGGCATATTCCCTATCCCGTCGAAACGGTTCTCAAGCCCCAGGTGACCAAGGTCCACCGCCTGGAGGTGGGATTCCGCACGGTGTCTTCGGGACCGCCGGCACGGTACCGGGAGGTCCCGTCGGAAGCGCTCATGCTCACCGGCGACGCCAATATCGTGGCCCTCGAGTTCATCGTCCAGTACCGCATCAAGGATGCCGTGGCGTTCCTGTTCAATATCCGGGGGCAGGAGAAGACCATCAAGGATGCCGCCGAGGCGGCCATGCGGGAAGTGGTGGGGAAGAACCGCATCGATGAGGTATTAACGGAAGGGAAGCTCCAGGTCCAGGAAGGGACCCATTTGCTCCTTCAGGAGATCCTGGACCGATACCAGTCGGGGATCAAGGTCGATGCGGTGCAGCTCCAGGACGTGCTCCCTCCCAAGCAGGTCATCGCGGCCTTTAAAGATGTGGCTTCCGCCAAGGAGGACAGGTCGAAGACGGAAAACCTCTCCATGGGGTACCGCAACGACATCCTCCCCAAGGCCAAGGGGATGGCAGCGCAGATCATCAATGAAGCCGAGGCGTACAAGGAGGCCAAGATCAGTCAGGCGCAAGGGGACGTGAGCCGCTTTCTCCAGGTCCTCCAGGAGTATCGCAAGGCCAAGGACGTGACCCGCACCCGGATCTACCTGGAAACCATGGAAGAGGTGATGGGGCGGATGGAAAAGATGATCGTCGATGAGAAGACCCAGGAAAAGATGCTCCCCTACCTCCCACTGGAGCGGATGCCAAGAGGCGGGGCGGGGAAGAAACAGTAGTCAGGGAGCGACGGAATGAAAAAATTATCAGCAGGAATTGTGATCGTGCTCCTGATCGGGGCGGTTGCCTTGAGCCAGGTGTTCTATACGGTGGATCAGACCGAGTTGGCCCTGGTCCTGCAGCTCGGGAAGCCGGTGCGGACGGTGTTCGAGCCGGGGCTTCATATGAAGACACCTTTCGCGCAGCAGGTCCTCTTCTTCGACAACCGGGTACTCGAGTATGATGCCGCTGCCCGGGTGGTGATTACCCAGGACAAGAAGAACCTGGTGGTCGACAACTATGCCAAGTGGCAGATCAAAGATCCCCTCAAGTTCTATCAGACCATGCGGAACGAGACCGGGGCCCAGTCCCGTCTCGACGACCGCATCTACTCCAAGCTGCGGGCGGAGCTCGGCAAGTATACCCTCTCCCAGGTGGTGTCGGAAAACCGGTCCCACATCATGGAGGACGTGAGCCGGGATACCAGTGAAATGGCCCTCTCCTACGGGATCGAGGTGGTGGATGTCCGGATCAAGCGGGCCGACCTGCCTGAAGAGAACGAGAACCATGTTTTCGGCCGCATGCAGGCGGAGCGGGAGCAGGAAGCCAAGCGCTACCGGTCGGAAGGTGAGGAGGCGGCCATCAAGATCCGGGCCGAGGCCGATAAAGAGCGCACCATCCTGATCGCCGAAGCCCGGCGCAAGGCGGAGGAGCTCAAGGGTGAAGGGGACGCTACGGCGACCCGGATCTACGCGGAAGCCTTCGGGCAGGATGCGGAATTCTTTGAATTCATCCGGACCATGGAAGCCTACAAGTCATCTCTGGACGAGGAGACCTTCATGGTGATCAGTCCCGATGCCGAGTTCTTCCGGTTCCTGAAAAAGAACAGGTAGGCAGCGGGTGCATGAGGAGAGACCCCGATGAAGGGGGAAATCATCAGCTTTCAAGTCGTACAGAGACTGTGGGCTCTGCGGCGGGGCAAATGCCCCAAGTGTCGATCGCACCTGGTCTATACCGGCCGTGAGCACTGCTTTATCTGCGGCTGGCGGGCCCACAGCTACGTGGAGCCCTACGTCTTCTGCAAGGTTTCCGATTGAAGTGAGATGAAAGGAGCCGTCCATGAAAGAGGCCGTTCACGATCTGTACGTCAAAGGCAAATTGTATTTCAAGCAGGGAGAGAATGACGAGGCCCGCCAGTGTTTCGAAATGGTGCTCATGGAAGCGCCCCACCTGGCCGAGGTACACAGCAAGCTGGGCACCATCTATCATGCGGAAGGGAAATTCAACAAGGCCTCCGATGCCTTTCGCCGGGCCCTGGAAATCAACCCGAACTATACGGAAGCGGCGCTCAACCTGGTGATTACCCTCAACGAGAGCGGCCGGTTCGATGAGGCGGAGACGGTTTTTCACCGGGCCGCCAACGTGGTGCAGACCGCCTACCTTTCCATCGACCCCTTTGTCAAAGGGAAGCTGGCCGGGATGCACGTGGAAACCGGCGACGCCTACAGCGAAATCGGCTGGTTCAACGAAGCGATCCACGAGTTCAGCATGGCCCTCAACATGCGGCCCGACTCCATCGAGATCCTCACCAAGATCGGCCTGGCCCACCGGGACAAGGGGGATCTGGACACCGCCCTGCGCTACCTCAATCAGGCCAAAAGCATCAACCCGAACTATGTGCCGGTCCTGCTCCAGCTCGGCCACACCTACTACAAGCAGGGGTTGAAAGACCGGGCTGTCGAGGAGTGGAGCGCCGCGAAACAGCGGGAGCCTGAAAATAGAGAAGCCGCCACCTTTCTCCGTCTTGTAGAAGCCTGACCATGACGATCGATCCGAGTCCCGCCGTCGGCGTCCGGCGCCCCGTCTCCTCCGTGTCGGCACTTACCCCGTGACGAAAGGTCCCATGGCCCTTCTGGAAATCCGAGACCTCACCGTACGTTTTTATACAGACAGCGGCGTCGTTCATGCCGTCAACGGGATCAGCTTCGCCGTGGAAAAGGGGGAGGTGCTCGGTGTGGTGGGGGAATCGGGATGCGGCAAGAGCGTCACCGCCCTGGCCGTCATGCGGCTCCTGCCCATCCCGCCGGCCCGGATCGAAGGGGGGGAGATTCTCTTCGAAGGGCGGGACCTTCTCACTCTGAGTGATGAAGAGATGCGCCGCCACCGGGGGAATCATATCTCCATGATCTTCCAGGAGCCCATGACCTCCTTGAACCCCGTCTTTACCATCGGGGATCAGATCGCCGAGGCCGTCATGCTCCACCAGGGGCTGGGCAGGGAGGAAGCCCTCGAGCGGACAGCGGCCATGCTCAAGCGGGTCCATATCCCCTCCCCGGAGCAGCGGATCAAAGAGTACCCCCACCAGCTCTCCGGCGGGATGCGCCAGCGGGTCATGATCGCCATGGCCCTGTCGTGCAACCCGTCGGTACTCATCGCCGATGAGCCGACCACCGCCCTGGATGTGACCATTCAGGCCCAGATCCTCGACCTCATGCAGGAGATCCGGCGGAAGTCGGAGATGGCGATGATTCTGATTACCCATGATCTCGGGGTGGTCGCGGAGACGGCCGACAGGATTCTCGTCATGTATGCCGGTCAGGCGGTGGAAATGGCCAGTACCCCCGATCTCTTTCGGAGGCCGAGCCATCCCTACACCATCAGCCTTCTCCAGTCGATCCCCCGCCTCGGTGCCGGGGGCGCGCGGCAGCGGCTCAGCGTGATTCCCGGTTCCGTGTCGGACCTCCTGTCCCTCCCGTCGGGTTGTATCTTTGCCGACCGGTGTGCTCACGTGACCGGGGAGTGCCGCCGGCGACAGCCGGAATTCGTGGAAGTGGAGCCGGGACACCTGGTCCGGTGCATCAAGGATCTGGGGGCGCCTAGCTAGTGTCCATCCGGAAACGCTTCACCTCCGGATGGTTACAATAAATTGTTTCCATCCGGAAACTAGCTAAACGGGATCAAGACGAGGAAATCACCGTGTCGACCATTCTCGAAGTCAAGGATCTTAAGAAATACTTTCCCATTCGTGGGACCTCGGTGGGGCCGGGCAGACAGTTCGTCCGCGCCGTGGACGGGATTGACCTGGCCCTGGAAGAAGGGGAGACCCTGGGGCTGGTGGGGGAGTCGGGGTGCGGCAAGTCGACGGCGGGCAAATGCATCCTCCGGCTGATCAAGCCGACCAGCGGCCAGGTGCTGCTCCGGGGCGAAGACATTCTCCACAAGAGCCGTTCCGAAATGCGCAAGATCCGGTCGGAGATGCAGATCATCTTTCAGGATCCCTTCGCCTCTCTCAACCCCCGGATGACCGTGGGCCAGACGGTGGAGGAGTCGGTCAAGATCAACCTGAAGCTGAGGAAGAAGGAGCGGGTGGACCAGGTGGTGCGGCTGCTCCAGGATGTGGGGCTGGGGCCGGAGGATTACAATAAATACCCCCACGAATTCAGCGGCGGTCAGCGGCAGCGGGTGGGAATCGCCCGGGCTCTTGCGGTCCATCCCAAGATCATCATCGCCGACGAGCCCGTGTCGGCTCTCGACGTCTCCATCCGGGCCCAGGTGCTCAATCTGCTGGAGGAATTAAAGGAGCGCTACAAACTCACTTATCTCTTTGTTTCCCACGATTTGAGCGTGGTGGAATACATCTGTGACCGGGTTGCGGTGATGTATCTCGGGAAGATCATGGAGATTGCCGACCGGGACGACCTCTATGAATCGCCCCTCCATCCCTATTCCCGGGCACTGCTCTCCGCCGTCCCGATCCCCGACCCCACGGTCAAGCGGGAACGGATCCCCCTGACCGGAGAAATTCCCAGCGCTTCCAACCCGCCTCCCGGCTGTCTCTTCCATACCCGGTGCCCGGAGCGATTCGACCCCTGTGACAAGATCGAGCCGCCGCTGGTGCCGAAAGAGAACAACCGTTTCGTCCGGTGCCTCCTCTACGGCGGTCTCTAGAAACGAGAATAAGGGTGCCAGGCAGGCCTGCCTGGCCCCCGTTGCCGTCAGTCTTTCTCTTCCCATTCTTCGTAGCAGACGATGTCCGCCAGCGGCTTGCGCCCCTTGAAGCCGGGCGATTCGTCGGGGTAGCCGAGAGGGGTCATGGCGACCACCCGCCAGGGGTCGGGTATGTTAAGGAGGTCTTTCACCGCCGTTTCGTCGAAAGCGCCGATCCAGCAGGTGCCCAGCCCCTCGGCGGCGGCGGCGAGCATGATGTGCTCCAGGGCGATGGCCGCATCGATGGCAAAGGTCTTGAGATAATTCCCCTGGTGCTGATAGCAGTCCCGCTCGTTTCCGCAGGCCACGAGGGCGACAGGGCCCATCCCGAGATGAAGGTGTTTCCCGCCCCGGGTACAGTCCACCAGGGCCCGGCGCATTTCGCCGGACCGGACCACGATAAACCGCCAGGGCTGCAGATTCACCGCCGAAGGCGCCAGCCGTCCCGCATTGAGCACCCGCCTGAGCATATCATCGGGGACCGGTTTTTCCGTATAACGGCGGATACTTCGCCGATTTTGGATGCATTCGTATATGTCCATATTTTTGATTGATCTTCCCGGGGGTTTCAATTATCATACATACTATCTGAAAGAATCTTCCGGGTCAATTTTCCTGCGGTTTCCGCATACTTTCCCACACAGACGGGAGGGGGGTTATAACCCGGAGGTTGCACGAGCAAATCTATTACGAGACCGGATAAGCGGCCATATGCGGTGTTGCACCGAATTTCCTGACTTCAACATGTTCCAATATGTTATCAGCCAGGAAATTCGCTACGCCTTGCCTATGTTGCTTCTCCACCCTCTCATGACGATCACTCGTGCAATCTCCGGGTTGAGGTTTTCATGACGAGAGATTCTGCATATATCGCGCTGAACGGATTGCCCGCGGTGACGCCCCGCCGGTTCTGGAAGCTGGTCCGGGGCGAAAACGATCCGGCCCGGATCTTTTCCAGCTCCCAGGCGGCCCTCGCGGCGAGAGGCGTGCCGGCGGAGACTGCCCGCAGGATCTGCGCCATGGACCCCGAAGCCTTTGCCCGGCGTGAACGGGAGCGGGCCGCCGAGGCCGGAGGGCGGATCGTGATTCACGGCGACGGCGCCTATCCGGCGGCTCTGGCCGAAATTGACGATCCGCCGCCGGTGCTTTATGTTCAGGGAAATCTGCTCAAGGAGGATGCCCTCGCGCTGGCCATTGTCGGCTCCCGTGCGGCGTCCACACAGGGGCGGCTCAATGCCAAGCGGATTGCCGCCCGGCTGGCTGGAATGGGGATGACCATTGTGAGCGGCCTGGCCATGGGAATCGATACCTGGGCCCATCAGGGGGCCCTGAGCGCCGGCGGACGGACCCTGGCGGTCCTGGGCTGCGGGCTCGACCAGACCTATCCCGCCGGCAACCGGGGGCTGAGGAAGAAGATCGCCGCCCGGGGGGCGCTGATCAGCGAGTTTGCCATGGGAACGGCGCCGCTCCCCATGAACTTTCCCCGGCGCAACCGGATTATCAGCGGGATCTCCCTGGGGACCCTGGTGGTGGAGGCGGCAAAGAAGAGCGGTTCTTTGATCACCGCACGTTTTGCTCTGGAACAAGGGAGAGAGGTTTTCGCCATACCCGGCACCATTCAGTTGCCCCGGAGCCAGGGCGGGAATCTGCTGATACAGAAGGGCGCGAAACTCGTGCAGGAGGCCGGCGACATCGTGGAGGAATTCCCCGACGAAGTCCGGCGGTACCTCTCGTTTGAAAAGAAGGCCGCCGGAGAAGCGGCGGAGGCAGGGAGAGAGGAGGCGGCGGTGCTCCGGTTCATCACCGATGAGCCGGTCCATATCGACGTGCTGACCCGGGAGACGCGTCTGGCGCCGGGCGCGATGGCCTCGCTGCTGATCAAGATGGAACTCAAAGGGCTGGTCCGGCAACTGCCGGGCAAACTGTTTACAAAGCCGTCAGGATTGGGAGGATGCAATGGGTAAGTCTCTGGTGATCGTGGAGTCACCGTCAAAAGCGAAAACCATCAACAAGTATCTGGGAAAGAACTACAAGGTCCTGGCCTCCGTGGGGCATGTCCGGGATCTCCCCAAGAAAGAGCTGGGGGTGGATGTGGAACACGGGTTCAAACCGAAGTACGTGACCATCCGGGGGAAAGGGAAGGTCCTCTCGGAGATCCGGAGCGCCGCGAAGAAGGCCGACGCCGTCTATCTGGCCCCCGACTTTGACCGGGAAGGGGAGGCCATCGCCTGGCACATTGCCGATCAGATCGGTGAAGGGAACAAGGAGATCTACCGGGTGGTTTTCAACGAGATCACGAAGAAAGCCATTACCGAGGCGTTCAAGAACCCGGGCCGCATTGATGAAAACCGGGTCAATGCCCAGCAGGCCCGGCGTATTCTCGATCGGATCGTGGGATACAAGCTCTCCCCTCTCCTCTGGGACA